>JAEVYV010000226.1 GCA_023392575.1 Bacteroidota bacterium
CAGCAGGTCTTTCATGTATTTAAAAAACTCCACATGTCCGCCCTGGTAAGAGGTAATGGCAATGCCCTGTGCGTCTTCTTCAATGGCACATTCTACAATTTCTGCCACGCTGCGATTGTGTCCCAGGTGAATGATCTCGGCGCCTTTGCTTTGCAAAATGCGGCGCATGATATTGATGGCGGCATCGTGGCCATCAAAAAGCGAAGCGGCCGTAACGATACGGATTTTATTTTGTGGTTGATAATTCATATAGTTGCTGATCGAGGGGCAAAATTAAGCAAAACAGGGCAGCCCCCAAACGTTGAACAATACTGCATTTCGTTACATTTGCTACCTATGCAGCCAATCATCGAAGCGGTTTCGCACTTGTATAAAAGCTGGAGCGGCAAAGCCCCGTCCCAGGTAGACGTTTTGCCCCAGTCGGGCAGCGACAGAAGGTATTTTCGTTTGCATGAAGCAAGCGGGAACACCTTGATTGCTACGCACGGCCTGAACGTTCCGGAGAACGAAGCCTTCATTTATTTCTCGGGGCATTTTGCCAAAAAGGGATTGAACGTTCCCCAAATCCTGGGGGTGAGCTATGACAAGATCGTTTACCTGCAGGAAGACCTGGGCAATACCTCTTTGCTGAACATTCTGGAAGCCGAAGGGTTTACCGGGGACGTATACAACCTGTTTCGCGAAAGCCTGCACCAACTGGCCCGGCTGCAGGTGTTGGGCGATGTGGGCATGAACTATGAAAAATGCCTGACCAATAAGGAGTTTGGCAAACAGGCCATCCTGGCGGACCTGTTGTATTTTAAATATTATTTTTTAGATGCCTTGGGCAAGCCGTACGACAAGCAACGGCTGATCGATGATTTTGAAGCATTGAGCACCTACCTCACCCATACCGAATACAAGTATTTTATGTTCCGCGATTTTCAAAGCCGGAACATCATGGTGAAGGAAGACAAAACGGTGCACTTCATCGATTACCAGGGCGGCATGAAGGGGGCGCCCCAATACGATGTGGCCAGCATGATCTGGCAGGCCCGCGCCAACCTTCCCGACGAATGGAAAAGCAACCTGCTGGAAGACTACATGAACTCTTTTGAAAGCATCATCCAAACCTCAATCGACCGCGAGGTTTTCCGAAGTCAGTACAATGGGTATGTGCTCATTCGTTTGCTGCAGGTGCTCGGCGCATACGGTTTTCGGGGGTTGTTTGAACGCAAAGCCCAGTTTCTTACCAGCATCCCGCTTGCGCTAAAAAACCTGCGCTGGTTTGTGGAAAACAACAGCCTGGGTATTGTGGTCCCCGAGTTTAAAAAGGTTTTGGGTTTGTGCATAGATGATCAGGTGATCGAACGGTTTACCCCCATCCAAGCCACCGAAGACACACCCCTGGTGGTAAAGATCTGCAGCTTTTCCTACCGCAAAGGAATTCCCGAAGACCACAGCGGCAACGGGGGCGGGTTTGTATTCGATTGCCGGGGGATAGACAACCCGGGCCGGCACGATGTGTATAAGGAAATTCATGGCAGGGACCGGCCGGTAATGGAGTACCTGGAACGGCAAACCCGCATGGAAGATTTTTTGAACAGCGTTTTTGACATAGTGGATATATCGGTGGAGGAATACATAAAACGCGGCTTTAACAGCCTCTGCGTCAACTTTGGCTGCACCGGAGGCCAGCACCGCAGTGTGTATGCGGCGGATGCCCTGGCAAGACATTTGAAAAACAAGTTTAAGGTCAATATTGAGTTGTGCCATAGAGAACAGGAAGAAAAGGGCTGGAAAAATACCATACTGAAAAAGGAGGACGCATGAAGGCAATGATTTTTGCTGCCGGTCTGGGTACCCGGTTTAAACCCTGGACTGATACCCATCCCAAGGCGCTGGCAGTTGTTAACGGCAAGTCCTTGTTGCAGCGCAACATCGAGTATCTTCAGAAATACGAAATTCATGACGTTGTGGTCAACGTACACCATTTTGCCGATCAGGTAATTGAGGCCATCGAACGAAACAAGGGTTGGGGCAGCAATGTCATCATCAGCGATGAAAGAAATGAACTGCTCGAAACCGGTGGCGGACTTTTGAAGGTAAAAGATATTTTGGGCACCGACACCTTCCTCACCATTAATGTCGATATCCTTACCGATGCCAACCTAAAATATTTTCTGGCCTCGCACCAAATGGAAAACGCTTTAATCTCCCTGGCGGTTACCAACCGCAAAACCTCCCGCTACCTGCTTTTCAATAAATACAACCGACTGTGCGGCTGGCGCAATACCAAAACCGGTGAAGAAAAGATTGCGGTCACCGCCCATGAGCTTTTTGAAAAAGCCTATAGCGGCCTTGCCATTTTTGAACCGGCTGTTTTTGACCTGATACCGCTTCGCGGAAAATTTTCCCTGATTGACGCCTACCTGGCGCTGGCCGGGGAAAACAAGATAGCAGGCTTTGACCACAGCGAAAGCAAGCTGCTGGATGTGGGCAAGCCCGAAAGTGTGGCCGTGGCCGAAGAACTGTTTGCGTAAACAGAACCGCTTCTCCGGTGTTGCAAACAGCGCATGGTGTTTTTAAGAAAGCATTTTTAACAGCAGGAATTGCTAAAGCCAACGGCCGTTCGTTGCCGGTCTTCTGCTTTTTAAGCAAAAGGACTTAATTTACAAACCACATTTTCGACGATATGAAAAAAATTTGTTTGTTAGTACTGGCGAATTGTATGTTGATGATTGGCTTTTCCCAATCGAAGTACGATCAGAAAAAATTATTCGATCCGCAATTTTATCCGGTCGCCGGTAATGAATTCAGAAGTGCCAGTGGTGAGCCTGGCCCAAAGTACTGGCAAAACCGTGCTGATTACAAAATCAACTGCACGCTGGACACCGCTGCCCATAAAGTGACCGGCAGCCTGGAGATTGCCTACACCAACAACAGCCCCGACGAACTGAAGTTCGTTTGGCTGCAAATGGATCAAAACATTTACCGGCAGGATTCCCGGGGATCGGCCACCACCACGCACACCGGAGGCCGCTGGGCCAATGAAAATTTTACGCAGGGCGAAGTGGTGAAAACGATTGCCATTGAGGCCGAAGGGAAAAAGTACACGCCTCAGTATACGGTTACCGATACCCGTATGCAGGTATGGCTGCAGCACCCGTTAAAAGCATCGGGTGGCAAAACAAAGATCCTGATCAATTACGAATTTGAAGTGCCCCAGTACGGTACCGACCGCATGGGCCGGTTGCATACCCGCAATGGCTGGATCTACGAAGTAGCGCAGTGGTTTCCCCGCATGGCTGTATACGAC
>JAEVYV010000283.1 GCA_023392575.1 Bacteroidota bacterium
CCTTTGGACCCTCAGCCGCTGCCAGCAGCAAAACTTCGGACGCCATATCTGTATCAAAAGCACAGCTGCGGACCTTAGCATCGGAAATTCGTGCCGCCCTGCCCACATACAAGGATGCCAGCAGCCGTGCACACCTGCAGGACGTACTGGATAGAATTACAAAAACCCTGGACCCAAAAAGTTAAGGACCTGGAAATTTGTTTAGCCCAAAGCTCCCAACTTCAGTTGGGAGCTTTTTTATTAGTGCGTCAGAAAAATAGTGCTGCCGGAATTTGCAGTTACCTTGGCAACACGTACCATTACACCTCTAACAAAACCACTTCACGCTGCTCTGCAAGAGCCGGTGCCTGTTTTGGGCGCCCATCAACCAAAGCCCCAGCCACAAAAAATGCCGCATGATGCGGCATTGAATTATTGAGACAGGCAAACATCAGCCTTTCCTTTGTTCCTTGACCCAGGCGTCTTTTAACGTCACGGTCCGGTTAAACACCAGCCTTCCGTGGGTATCCTTGTTGTCCAGGGTAAAATAGCCCTTGCGCAGAAACTGGTACCGTTCATTCATTCTGGCGTTTTTCAAGGCCGGTTCGGCATAGGCCGTCGTTACCGTTTGCAAGGAGTTGGGATTAATATAGTCCTTAAAATCTCCTTCCTCAGCCGACGGATCTTCTACCTGGAACAAACGGTCATACAAACGCACTTCCGCCGTCACGGCCTGGGTTACCTCCACCCAGTGCAACGTGCCTTTTACATTAATGCCGGAGGTATCGTGACCGCTTTTGCTTTCCGGAATGTAGGTACAGCGCAGTTCGGTAACGTTGCCCGATTCGTCTTTAATCACTTCGTCGCAACGAATGATATATGCCCCCTTCAACCGCACCATGCCCCCGGGGAAAAGCCGGAAGTATTTCTTCGGCGGATTTTCCATAAAATCCTCTCTTTCTATGTACAACTCCCGGCCAAAGGGAATTTCCCGGCTGCCACTGTTTTCGTCTTCCGGATTGTCTTCCAACTCCAATATTTCGTGCTCATTGGTATAGTTGGTCAGGACCACCTTTAAAGGATCGAAGACCACCATGCGGCGCAGTGCTATTTTATTCAAATGTTCCCGCACACAAAACTCCAGCAAGCCCACATCACTCACATTTTCTCTTTTGGCAATGCCCACCCGGTCGCAGAAATCGCGGATGGATTCCGGTGTGTACCCCCGGCGGCGCATGCCGCTGATGGTCGGCATGCGGGGATCGTCCCAGCCGTCAACATGTTTTTCGTTTACCAGTTGCAGCAGTTTTCTTTTGCTCATCACCGTGTAGGTCAGGTTGCGGCGGGCAAATTCGTATTGGTGCGAGGGGTAGATCTCCAACTGCTCAATCAGCCAGTTGTACAGTTCCCGGTGCGGCACAAATTCAAGCGTACAGATGGAATGGGTGACCTGCTCAATGCTGTCGCTTTGGCCATGCGCCATGTCGTACATGGGGTAAATACACCACTTGTCGCCGGTGCGGTGATGGTGTGCATGCTTGATGCGGTACAGCACCGGATCCCGCATGAGCATGTTTGGATGAGCCATGTCGATTCTGGCACGAAGCGTTCTGCTGCCATCGGGAAACTCTCCCGCCTTCATGCGTTCGAATAAATCGAGGTTTTCCTCTACGCTGCGGTTGCGAAACGGGCTATCCTTTCCGGGTTCGGTTGGCGTGCCCTTTAAAGCCGCTATTTCTTCCGAAGTAGAATCATCAACATAAGCCAACCCCTTTTTGATCAATTTGACCGCATACTCGTATATCTGATCAAAGTAATCGGACGCATAGTGCTCATTCTTCCATTCAAATCCCAACCACTTGATATCCTCCTTGATGCTTTCCACGTATTCGGTCTCCTCTGTTTCCGGGTTGGTATCATCAAAACGCAGGTTGGTATAGCCGGGGTATTTTTGGGTCAGGCCAAAATTGAGGCAAATGCTGGTGGCATGGCCCATGTGCAGGTATCCATTGGGCTCCGGCGGAAAACGGGTTACAATGGATGTATATTTTCCGTTTTTCAGATCTTCTTCAACGATCTCTTCAATAAAGTTCAGGCTCTTTTCTTCACTCATATATTATGATTATAAGCGCAGCAAAGATAAGGCGGATGCGGCGTACTGTTGATGGCGGCCATGGGGCTGTTTTCCACCACAATAGCACCACAGAATAGCAGTCAATGGCTGAAATTTGCCTTTATGCACAGCGCCCAGTTTAAATTCCACGGCCGCCTTGCGGATTTTCTTCCGCCTCAAAACAAAGCGTTGTGGATCACCTATTCCTTTGCCAACCGGCCCGCGATAAAAGATGCCATAGAAGCAATGGGCGTACCCCATGTTGAAATCGGGGAAATTATCCTGAATGGGCAACTCGTTTCGCTAAGCCATTCCTTAGTTCCTGATGACCGGGTTGAAGCCTACCCGATTGTTCAAGAAGATGCTTCACAAAAATTTGTACTGGACGTGCATTTGGGAAAACTGGCCCGGCTGCTTCGTCTTTTGGGATTTGACACGCAGTACCAAAATAATTATACCGATAAAGAAATCGTTGTCCTTGCCCAGGCGCAGCAGCGTGTGGTGCTCACCCGAGATGTGGGCTTGCTGAAACACAAGTCCATACGCTGGGGTTACTGGCTTCGTTCGCAGCAGCCGATGGAACAGGCAAGAGAAGTCATCTACCGGTTTGCCTTAAATTATTTCTTCAAACCCTTTACCCGCTGCCTCAGTTGCAACGGCCTTATCACACCCATAGCCAAGGAGGCCATTGCCAGCCAGTTGCTGCCCAATACTTTTTTGCATTTTTCCGAATTCTATCAATGCCAAAGCTGCAAAAAGATTTACTGGAAGGGTTCTCATTACGAAAAAATGTTACACCTCATTGAAGCCTTAAAATGAGCTTCAATCCAGTTTGGCCGCAACGTCTTTTTTAATCTCCAGCCGGTAGCGCAAAATCACATCATCATTGTACATAATGTTCGGCCATTCAACAAAAGGAGAACGGACGACATAGGTGTAAACGAGTTTGTTTTTTAGCGTGTCTGCCGCCGATACAAACACGGAAAACGGCGAGTGATCGAGAACAGCCGAATCAAAAAATGGGTCGGGAGAAATGGAGCGGTCCCTTTGCTCATTTTTGACAGAGAGCTCTATGCGGATGGTGTCGCCAACCAAGGTCTCCAACGTGCCTTTTGCGGGAGAATAGGAACTGATGCTGTACTTAACAAAGGACTTGCACTTAAAGGGCATTCGTTTGAACTCCGAGATGGGCGGCGGATCATCCAGCAAGGACCAGCGCAGATCTTCGGGATAATGATCCCGAATGAACTGGTCGGGCGGCGTTAGAAAATACCGGTCATCGAGGCGCTGCACAAACTGACTGGCATAATCAATATGTCCGCTGGCCCAGGTTACATCCACCAGCCGCCACACGCTGTCCACCCTTACCGCATTCCAGGTATGGTTGGAGCGGAGCTTGTTTTCCCCCTCCATGTATCCCCGGGCGTAGCCGGTGATGATTTGAGCGGAAAGCCCCGCATAATCGCAAAGCGTTTTAAACAGTTTGGAATAGCCATCGCATATCGCGGTTCTTTTTTTTAAAACCTTTATGGCCGTCATTTCTTCTGCCGACTTCCATTGAAAAGAGGTATCGTCCGGCACAGCCACATAGCCGGCCGCAGCAAACCGTCTTTGGCTATTGTAAATACCTGTATTGTAGGAAATGTGCTGGGCGATCCAGCTGAAAATGGCCCTTGCCTTGTGAATGTCCTTGGTGTATGGGGCTGTCAACAGCCGGGCCAGGGAATCCGGCGTGGGAGCATCAAGGCTTTGCACCCGCCAGTCAATACTATTGTAATCCTGAGCCCGGGAAGCCTTCAAAGCAGCAAGCAGCAATATGCAAAACACAGCTTTCATACCCTCCAAAATGACGAACAGCCCGGAAGTACAGGCCTTTCCTAAAGTTAGAATAGTTTTCAAACACTTGCTTCAGTGGCTTATGAAAGGTTTTGGAAAAGGTTCAGCGGCAGTCCGGTTTGAATGTTAACGGATTTAACATGCTTCATCCGCAAAATTGACAATTGGTGCTCCTTTCCCTTTACCCGGGAACCTTTCCACACAAACTTTGTAACCACAATTGAGCAACCACAGTCTCAGTTAGAAATAAATTAAAACACTTAAAACCTTAAATCATGAAACGCATTTTTTTCACCCTTAGCGTATTATTCACGCTGGCCGCAACCACTGCTTTTGCCGGTGATGTAAAAGTTCCTTCTTCGGTTATGTACACGTTCAAAGCAAAATTTGCCGATGCGGTAAATGTAAGCTGGTCGCAGGCCAACGGGTTTACGATCGCCGAGTTTACCCTGGATGACACCAAGCACTTTGCTTATTTTGACGGAGCAGGCGAACTAACCGTAGTGGCTCAATCCATAACGGTAACCCAATTATCAAAAGCACAGCAAGCCAACCTGAGCAAGATTTACAAAGATTACACCGTGG
>JAEVYV010000300.1 GCA_023392575.1 Bacteroidota bacterium
ACCCCTGTAGAAACAGGGGTCGCAACCAAAACTAACTGCTTATGAGAAAATTGACTGCTTTATGTGAGAAGAACTACTAACTTAAACGCAAATATGCTGCCAATTGTTTCTTTCAATTTGTTAAGAGATTTCAAACAATGAAAAGAACTTTTGGCGGAGAATAGATTGAAAAAACAGTGCCAAAGAAGAGCAAAGCGCCGAAAAAAGTTTTTTAAAGAATACCTGGACGGTACCTCATCGGAAAAATCAGCAAAAGCGCCAGGAAAACTCCTGCGTATGTACTTAATGGTTAATATAAGTTGCGGGAAAATAAATCTACACTTGGGGAATATTAATTCTGTTTTGCCATTTTTTCCGCGTTCTCAGCAAATTGCAGCGCATCAATCAATTCCTGAATATCACCATCCAGCACCTCTTGCAAATTATAGAGCGTTAAACCAATGCGGTGGTCGGTAACACGGCCTTGGGGAAAATTATAGGTTCTGATCTTGGCGCTCCGGTCTCCGGAGCTCACCAGGCTTTTTCGGTGGCGGGCAATCTCTTCTTCCTGCTTGCGCACCTGTTCTTCGTAAAGTTTGGTTCGCAGCATTTGCATGGCTTTTTCGCGGTTGGCCAACTGGGTTCGTTCGGTTTGGCAAATCACTACCGTTCCGGTTGGGATATGGGTCAGCAGAACCTTGGTTTCTACTTTGTTCACGTTTTGACCGCCAGCGCCTCCGCTTCGGGCCGTTTCCATCTTTACATCGCTTTCCTTTAATTCAAAATCCACTTCTTCTGCCTCGGGCATTACGGCCACGGTAGCGGCACTGGTGTGTACCCGGCCACTGGCTTCCGTATCGGGTACGCGTTGCACCCGGTGTACGCCGCTTTCAAACTTTAAGGTGCCGTATACATCGTCCCCAATCACTTCAATCTGAACCTCTTTATAGCCGCCCACAGTACCTTCGTTTTCAGAAAGCAGGGCGGTTTTCCAGCCCCGGCGTTCGCAATAGCGCAGGTACATGCGCACCAGGTTGCCGGCAAAAAGACTGGCCTCATCGCCCCCGGTGCCTGCCCGGATTTCCAGAATGCAGTTTTTCTCATCCTGAGGGTCTTTGGGGATCAGCATCTGCCGGATGCTGTTTTCCATTTGCTCTTTTTTCTCTTCTGTGCCTGGAAGCTCCAGTTTTGCCAGCTCACGCATTTCTTCGTCCGATCCGCTCAGCCCTTCTTTATAAAAGTCCAGATCATCCAGCACTTTCTTGTAATCGTGGTAGGCAGCAACGATCTTTTCAAGGCTCCGGTATTCCTTGGAAAGCTGACCAAATTTTTTATTGTCTCCAATAATCTCAGGATTGGTCAGGGCAACGCCCAGGTCATCAAATCGGGCTTTTATGGCTTCCAGTTTGTCGAGCATGGTAAAAATTGGTTGGCAAAATTACGGCTTGGGCGTGAATATGAACGTAAAGAAGGGTGTATTTTAGAACCCGGATGAAGTATAGAAAAATTAGGGCCGATCAAGTATTTGATGGATACAAATTCCAAAAGGATGCCGTTCTGATCGTGGACAAAAGCGGAAGGGTGGAAGACCTGGTTTCGGTAAATGAGGCCGGGGCGGATGTGGAAAGGGTGCAGGGCCTGCTTACCCCGGGTTTTATAAACTGCCACTGTCATTTGGAGCTAAGCCATATGAGGGGACGGATTCCGGAAAAAACCGGTTTGGTTGATTTTGTATTTAAGGTAGTGACCGAGCGGCACCATTCGGCAGACGAGATTGCTCAGGCCATTGCCAGCGCAGAGGAAGAAATGCGGAACAACGGCATTGTGGGGGTGGGCGATGTTTGCAACAACTCCCTTACTCTGGCACAAAAACAGCAGGGAAGGTTGCGCTATTATAATTTTATCGAAGCCAGCGGATGGCTGCCTTCCATTGCACCGGCCAGGTTTGAGCAGGCCCGGGCGGTTTATGAATCCTTTTCCGGCTCAAAATCCAACCGTTTCCATAGCTCCATCGTTCCGCATGCTGCCTATTCGGTTTCCGAAAATTTATGGAAACAAATTCAGCCTGCTTTTCAAAACAAAGTGGTCAGCATACACAATCAGGAAACCGCTTTTGAAGATGAATTTTTTCTAAAAGGGACCGGTGATTTTCAACGAATGTACCGGTTGATGAATGTGGATAATGCGCATCACCAGCCTACCCGCAAAAGCAGTTTGCAAAGCTATTTTGATAAGCTGAAAGAGGCCGCCAACGTGATTTTGGTACACAACACGTTTATAAAGCAAGAAGATGTTGACTACGTGAGGGGTGAGGCGGCAAAAGGGAGAGAGAAAAACACCCAGCCTGCCACTCCAAAGCCCAAGCCCCAAACGTTCTTTTGTCTTTGTGTCAACGCCAATCTCTATATTGAAAATGTCCTGCCGCCTGTGGACCTATTGCGAAAGAATAATTCTTCCATTGTTTTGGGTACGGACAGCCTGGCCAGCAACTGGAGCCTGAATATTTTGGACGAAATAAAAACCATCCGGAAAAATTTTCCGGCCATTCCCCTGGAAGAACTGCTGCAATGGGCCACCAGCAACGGGGCAAAGGCCCTGCAAATGGATGATGAGTTCGGAAGTTTTGAAAAAGGGAAGAGACCGGGGGTGATGCTGATATCAAATAAGTTGGATCAGGTACAGAAATTAGTTTGAAATTCAAATTTGCATGAGTAAATCTTTAACATCTTCCAAAATAATTGCTGAGATCAGGAACCGGACAACGGATGGCGAGGACCGATTTGTAAATCATCTGAAAACGATTTTTAATAGA
Source organism: Bacteroidota bacterium (assembly GCA_023392575.1). Lineage (GTDB taxonomy): Bacteria > Bacteroidota > Bacteroidia > Chitinophagales > Chitinophagaceae > Flavisolibacter. The sequence goes on from JAEVYV010000300.1 coordinate 2,792, forward strand.
GAATCGGATTATCACGGAATGATTGGGGATGGTTATTTTAAGATGTGGAGATTTAATCATTGGACTGGTTTTTTCTATTCTGTTGTAAGGGGAGACTTTATAGGCGAGTCCGAAAATTTGAGAATAAAGCTTAGTACAAAACTGAATCCGGTCGGATGTTTATTGATAATTGTTTTTTTCCCGGTTTGGAGTTTTGTAGTTGGTTCAATGGTTTTTGCTGATGGCAATTTTTGGAACGCTCCGATAGCAAGATTGTTAGCTGGATTATTTTTGATAGGTGTTTTTGCAATACCTCTAATGGCTGTTTATAGAAACCAAAGAAATGAGGTTTTATCTGAAGTTGAGGAAATGATTAACAAACCCGAAAGCGCAGAACGCCATTAACTCATTACTTCCCGCAACACGGGCAGTGTTTTCATGGCACCAAAATCGGGAATGTGCAGGTTGTAATATTCTTCAATGGCATGAAGCATTCTTCGGCGGGTTTCCTGGTTCAAAAAAACCTGCTCCAGCTCTGCGGGCTGCATGATTTTTAGAATATCAGAAACCGCGGCTGCTTCACGATCCTGCAGGTAATAGGGGTGTTTGGGTTGGGTTGGGGTAAAAGTGCCTTCCTGCAGGTCCAGGTAGTGGTTGGTTTCCGAGTATTCATCGCTGATTCGAAAGCCAAAAAATACGGCCAGGTGCAGGGCAAAGAACAACGGAAAGTTGGCCGTTACCGCATCGCTTGCTTCGTCCAGATGATGCAGGGCGTCTTCACTAAAATAAAAAAGATCGGCATTGGCTTCGGGTTGTTTCAAACATTTGCTCAGGAGCTCGATCAGAAACAGGGCCACCGCATTTTTGCGCACATCGGAAAAAATATGCTGGTAGAGATAATCCCATTTGTATTCTTTCAGGCGTTGCAGGTTTTTAAACTCATTGTGGTAAGCCACCAGGTCCAGAATAGCTGCGGGTTGAAAAAGCGCCGCTTTGGTTCCTCCTTTTTTGGAAACGGTTCTCACCCCGTTTACCAGATACGACTGCAGGCCAAACAATTCGGTAAATACGGTAACAATCAAACTGGTTTCGCCATATTTGACACTGCGCAGGACAACACCTTTTGTTTTATGAATCATAATGTCAGCGGCTGCGCCGAAGCAACAGCCTAGGTGCTAAGTTAGTTTGAATCGGTTGTGAATGGATGAAGCAGCAAACGCTTTTGCTTTCTTTTTGGACTGGATTTGGGAGCAAGCAGGCGAAATTTTACTTTTATCTTATCTCTATTGATCAAATTTTCTTTGCTCTTCAAACTTGTTGCAAATGTGGAACGTCCTGGCAAAATTCATTTTACGTTATGGCTATGCATTGTTAGCCGTTTTGCTGGCCCTTACAACCTTTTTTGGTTGGCGGGCCACTAAAGTAAAGTTGAGTTATGAATTTGCCAAGGCCATCCCCACCAACAATCCGAAATATATAGCCTACCAGGAGTTTCGAAAAAAATTTGGCGACGACGGCAATCTTTTGGTGATTGGGGTGCAAACCGACAGGCTTTTTCAGCAACCGCTTTTTAACAACTATCGCTTACTGCACCACCAGCTAAAAAAAATACGGGGGGTGGACGATGTGGTTTCTGTTCCTACCGCTATTAATTTGGTGCGCAGCAGTGAGGGGGAAAGATTACTGGCCCTTCCTGTTTTCCGCGATACGGTACTCTCTCAAGCAGAAGTTGACAGCAGCAAGGCTGTTTTTTTGAATCTGCCTTTTTACAACGGACTGCTGTACAATAAGGAAACCAATGCCTGGCTGATGGGGGTGCGAACGAATACCGCCCTGATCAACTCACCGGAAAGATCCAGCATTGTCAACAATATTGTTCAGGCTGTTGGTGCGTTTGAAACCCGGAACCATATAGAAGCCCACCTAAGCGGCCTTCCGTACATCCGCACCGTTACCAGCGACCGCATTCAAAAGGAAATGAAGTTTTTTTTGGCTGGTTCTGTATTGTTGTCGGCGCTGATCCTGCTTGCGTTTTTTCGCTCGGCCGGGGCTACGCTGCTTTCCCTGGCCGTGGTGGTGATTGGGGTAGTGTGGAGCATTGGCATCCTGGATTTGTCGGGCTATAAAATTACCTTGCTCACCGCCCTCATCCCGCCGCTGGTGGTGGTGATTGGCGTGCCCAACTGCATTTATTTTTTAAATAAGTTTCATACCGCCTACCGCGAAACGGGCAACAAAAGACAGGCGCTTATTGCCATGGTGGGCAAGATGGGCATTGTGACGCTTTTTTGCAACATAGCCGCCGCCATTGGATTTGCTGTTTTTGCCCTAACACAAAGCGCTATACTTAAGGAGTTTGGCGTGGTGGCGGGGATCAGCATCATGCTGTTGTTTTTTATTTCCCTGATTTTGATTCCCGTGGTTTTGAACCTGTTGCCGGCGCCCAAACCACGGCATACCCAATACCTGGATAATGCCTGGCTGCAACGCTGGTTGGACCGATTGGAACGATGGTCGGTCCATCACCGAAAAACCATCTATGGCGTTACGGCGCTTGTGTTGGTGCTGTCTCTTGCCGGGGTGGTTCGGTTGAAAAGCGTTGCCTATATTGTTGATGATCTGCCAAAGAACGATAAAGTGTACAGGGATCTGAAGTTTTTTGAACACCATTTCAAAGGAGTGATGCCCCTGGAAATTGTGGTGGACACCGAAAAGAAATACGGGGTTACCCGAAACCTGGAGAACTTGAGTAAGATTGACTCTTTGGTGCAGTATCTATCGGCGCAGCCCTATATCGGCAAGCCGCTGACCATTACCGAAGGATTGAAGTTTGCCAAGCAGGCTTTTTTTGAAGGCGACAGTTCCAGCTATGTGATGCCCACCGAAAACGACCTGCTGGCGTTGCGGCCTTATTTGTCGTCCAACAAGGAAGGCGCCGGTTCCAAAAATTCTTTTTCCCAGCTGGTGGCAAGCTTTATGGATAGCAACCGTCAGCAGGCCCGCATTAGTGTAAGCATGAAAGATATAGGGACCGGGCGGTTGCCGCTGGCACTGGACAGCATTCAACACCGCACGGCTCAATTGTTTGACAGCACCAAATACCACGTGCAGTTTACCGGCACCAGTATTACTTTTTTAGAAGGCTCGCGGTTCATCACCGGCGGTTTGAAGGAAAGTGTGTTTTGGGCTTTTTTATTGATTGCGCTTTGCATGCTCTACCTGTTCCGTTCGGGGCGCATTTTATTATGCTCCCTCATACCCAATATTATTCCGCTCATCATTACAGCCGGAATCATGGGCTGGATCGGCGTGCCGTTAAAACCCTCAACCGTTCTGATTTTCAGTGTGGCGCTGGGCATTGCCATTGATATTACCATTCGTTTTTTGGTTAATTACAAGCAGCAGCTAAAAACCGGCGGTAGTGTGCACCGCACTGTTATCGAAACCATTCATTCAACCGGATTAAGTATTATTTATACTTCCGTAGTGCTGATCGTGGGGTTTGTCATTTTTTGTTTTAGCGGGTTTGGCGGCACCAAAGCCCTGGGCTGGCTTACGTCTCTAACCCTGGTAACGGCCACCCTGGCCAACCTGGTGCTTTTACCCGCCCTGATCATTAACTTTTACCGGGCCGGTAAAAAAAAGATGTAAACGAATGCAAAGCCCATCTGCCAATCGTTTTCTTATTACCGTGTTTTGTAATGCCTGGGTTGCATGGAGTTTTATCGGCTAAGAAAAGGTTTTGGTCGAATTTTCCTTTTGAACTTTATTGATGAGTTAATTGTTCAGCTTATATTAGAGGAAAGAAGGATCAGGCACCCATCTGTCTGAATCAGGAGCTTTTTCCTTTTTGCAACCATCCAATATCTTATTGAAAAGAATAAAACTGTTATTTATTCTTTACCAATAAATGAACATGCACATGAGAAAATTTCTATGCCTAATTATGGCTGTTATTGCCATGACTACCTCGTCATGGGCGCAGCGCACCATCTCAGGAAAAGTTACTGATGACAAAGGCGTTCCCATTCCAAACGCATCCATTCTGATCAAGGGAACGCAAACCGGTACGGTCTCCAATGCCGATGGTAGTTTTTCCCTTTCTGTTCCTGCCAATGCCAAAACACTGGTTTTTTCTTCTGTAGGTATGGCTACACAAGAAGTAAACATTGGCAATCAAACTTCATTGAGTGTATCGCTGCAAAGTGCTGCTGACGCCAGTCTGCAAGAAGTGGTGGTGGTAGGATACGGTACGCAGCGAAGAGCAGATGTTACTGCCAACATTGCAACGGTAAAAGGATCTGCAGTGGCAGACAAACCAGTGCAAAGTTTTGACGCGGCTTTGGCTGGCCGGGCTGCAGGGGTACAAATTACCGTGCCCAATGGCGTATTGAACAATCCACCTGTATTTCGCATTCGGGGAACAAATTCCATCAACCTAAGCTCCTATCCTTTGATTGTTATAGATGGCGTGGTATCCTTTACCGGTGATGTAAGTCAAACCCTGTCAGCCTCTAACGTCTTGTCCAATATCAATCCGGCGGATATCGAAAGCATGGATATTTTAAAGGACGCTGCCGCTACCGCCATTTACGGCAGCCGGGCTGCAAATGGTGTGGTCATCATCACTACGAAAAAAGGCAAAAGGGGCAAAGCCAGAGTAGGGTATGACGGTTGGGCTGGCTGGACACAGCCGGCGCGTTTATGGGATGTGTTGAATGCCGATCAGTATATGGAAATCAAAAATGAGGGCTTGGCCAATGTAGGGTCTGCGCCCCGCTATTTGCCCACAAACGGACCAGACGGAAAGCCTATTAACACCAATTGGCTGGACGTGGTTTACAGAACCGGTTTTTCGCATAGCCATAATGCAAGCATTTCCGGCGGCTCAGACGCCACAACATATTATTTTTCCGGCGGCTATACCAAACAGGAAGGTATCATTCGGAAAAATGATTTTGACCGCAAAACCATCCGGTTTAATGGAGACCACAAAGCTAATAGCTGGCTCTCTTTAGGTTTGAATGCGTCTTACGTAAACGAGTTAAACACTGCAGCCTTAAACTCTGGCTCCTTGCCCGACGCCGCCTTTGCTTCCGCTGGTGTTGGTCGCCTGGCAATAACACTGCCACCCAATGTGTCGCCCTATAATAACGACGGCACCTACAACCTCAATGGCAATGCCATTGGCAGAATGAATAACCTCGAAACCATTACGTTTAACAACCCCGTGCCGATGCTGGATAATAATTACTCCAACACCGAGAACAACAGGTTTATTGGAAGCGCCTATGTTCAGGTTAAACCTGTTAGCTGGGTTACTTTCCGAAGCACCTATGGCATGGATTATTTGAACACCGATAATAAAAACTTTTACACCAAGTTACAGGGGGATGGTTATTCCAATAACGGCACGGCCTTCAGTACGCTTGGTAAAAACAGGCGCTGGACCTGGGCCAATACCTTGCAATTTGACAAAACGTTTGCCTCGGCTCACAGCGCCAGCCTCTTGGTGGGAAGTGAGCAACAGCGCACTACTTTTGAGGGTTTTGGCGTTTATCGCCAAGGATTAAGCGATGATTTCTTCACGGTAATTCAGGGTGGTTTCAATACTCCGCTTACTCAGGGAATGGGGTTGAGTGAAAACTACCTGGCTTCTGTTTTTGCCCGTGCCAATTACGACTACCAAAAGAAATATTTTGTTGGTGGTAGTTTCCGCCGCGATGGGTATTCGGCTTTTGCTAAAGGACTTAAGTACGGAAATTTTTACAGCGTTTCGGCGGGCTGGGATTTGAGCAAAGAAAACTTTATGGCTAATATTTCCAACGTGTTAAACTCCTTTAAACTGCGGGGTAGCTATGGTACCGTTGGAAATATTTCCGGAATTGGTAATTACGCATCTAATTCATTCTTTAGCGCTGGCCAGTATAACGGCACGCCTACCTTGGTGTTTAGCCAGGCTGGTAACGATAAGCTGACTTGGGAGACCAGTAAAAAAACTGACATTGGACTTACATTCGGTTTATGGAATAACTTGATTTCCGGCGAAATAGCTTGGTACAAAAATGATATTGATGGATTGTTGTTAAACGTGCCGAATGCACCTTCTACCGGTATGCCCAATGCTGTATTGCAAAATGTAGGCACGATGTACAACCAAGGGCTTGAAATAACCTTAAATGCTGCTCCGGTAAGAGGCAGAAACTTCCAGTGGAATACCAGCCTCAACTTTACGTACAATAATAATAAAGTAACCAGTTTGGCACCCGGCGTTAATAGTATTACAACAGCCACGTCCCTGGAAACGCCCAGTATAACCTTACCAGGCTATCCGGCGGGTATGCTGTACCTGGTGGAAACCCGGGGGGTTGATGCCGCTACAGGCCGCAGGATCTTTGTAAGGGCCGATGGTAAAGAGCTGCTTTATGATCACTCGGCTCCGACAGCCAGCCGTTGGACCTTCAGGGATAACGGACAAGTGGCACCTGCCATCAATCCCGGTTTAGATCAAAAGGTTTGGAAAAACAGTACCCCTAAATACTATGGCGGGTTCGATAACACCTTCCGTTATGGCAACTTTGATCTAAACGTGTTGGTGACATACCAGTTAAGCTTTTATGTGTACAATGGAACGCGGGCCAGTATTTTGGATCAGCGCTTTTGGAACAACTCAGTGGAGGTGTTGAATCGGTGGAGAAAACCGGGGGACGTAACCAATATCCCGCGTCTGGTTTATGCTGACAACGTATCAAATGGCTCGGCCAATCCCATAACGGAGAATGCTCAAAAGGGCGACTTTCTCAAACTGCGCAGCATTACACTGGGTTACAACCTGCCCAATTCTTTAGTGGGCAAGGCAGGCATTTCAAGTGCTCGATTCTATGTGAGCGGGCAAAACCTGGGGATCATTACCCAATACACTGGTCCGGATCCGGAGGTTTCTTCTAACGGAAACGGAAACCTAAATCAGGGCATTGATCGCAATACGGTTGCCAATGGCCGGGTAATCACAGTGGGGGTTAACATTGGGTTTTAATTTATTACCATTAAAATGAGAAAAATGAAAAAAAACATATATAAGATCGGAATAGCTGCCAGCATTATGCTTGGTCTTAATTCTTGTGTGAAAGAGGAATATTTAAATCCCGTTTCAAAAACAGCATTGTCGGATGTAACAGCATTTGACACAAAGGGGCGAATTCAAAATCAGGTTTCAGGCATTTATTCAGCCTTGAAGTCCGGACAATTGATGGGGGGGCGTTATTTTATTTATAATGACGTTCGGGCCGAGAATTTTCTATCCAATGACCCCAACCGGGTGACTGCCCGGGCTGCCTGGGAGTTTTCTGAGAACTCAGGAGATAACGAGGTGAATAACTTATGGGCCGCAGCCTACACGGCTATTAACAGAGCCAATGTGTTTTTGGAAGGCATGGAAGCAAAAGGGAATAGCGTGGTTGGCACCGATGCCCCAAAATACCAGGCCGAGGCCCGGTTTGTACGGGCGGTGGCGTATTATGCTCTCTTGCAGTTTTATGCCCGCCCTTACTGGGATGGCGATGGGGCTAAGCCTGGCGTTCCTTTGCGGTTGACGGCCATTAAAGGCGGCGGGCATAATGATCTGGCTCGCAGTACTGTGGGGCAGGTTTACCAGCAGATACTGGATGATCTGAATTTCGCTGAGCAAAACCTTCCGTTAACCAATGGAGCTGCTGATTTGAACGTTACCCATGCCCACCGCAATACGGCCATTGCCATGAAAGTTCGGGTGTATTTATCCATGCGTAAATATCCCGACGTGATCACAGAAGCTAACAAAATTGTTTCAGCCAATGCGCCGTTTACGGCAGCAACAGGGGTGGCGCATGCACTGCAAGCTAACATTGCCAATGTATTTACCAATTATACCACTACAGAATCTATTTTTTCTGCGCCTTTTACTACCAATGATGCTCCTGGTACACAAAACCCCATGGGTTTTTATTATATGCCGAAAGGCGTTGGAGGGGCCGAGGGCATTTTTTATTTGAATCCTGCCGGCATTATTAGTGATGCAACCTGGACTGCCACCGATGCCCGAAGAGGCCTGATCGTTGCAAATGGTGGGAAGGATTGGTTGCAAAAATACAAAAGCCCTGGTCCTTTCCTGGATTGGGCGCCAGTACTCCGCTATTCCGAAGTATTATTAAGCCTGGCTGAAGCCATTGCACGTACAACCAATACCGTTGATACAAGAGCTGTTGCGCTTCTGAACGCCGTTCGAAATCGTTCCGATGCTGCGACTACGTATACCGTGGCCAGTTTTGCCAGCGCCACAGCGCTGATTGATGCTATTTTAAAAGAAAGAAACATCGAGTTTTTGGGTGAAGGGATTCGCAGCATTGACATTCTTCGTTTGGGACTAGATTTTCCATCAAAGGGTATCTCTGGTTTCACGGTAGCTGCCGTGCCTCCCTCCTCACCATTGTACGTTTGGCCAACGCCATCAGAAGAATCTCGTTATAACAGCTTGATTGATAAATAAGGATTGTTTCAAAAAACAAAAGAAGCTGTCTCAAATATTGGGACAGCTTCTTTTTTTTTGGTTGCAGGCGGAAATTTTAGCTGGCCAAGTCTGATGCTTCCTTTTATCCAAGCTTTCTTCTCTGTCAGGTTGCTGGCTGTTGAAAGTACTTTCCTTTGAAAAAAGAGTGGCTGTTTTATATCAATTTGGCATATTCCCAACCCTTTTCCGTTTCTTTTGTTGAAGCGGCCCCCGATCAGCCGATTTACTCCACATAGTAAAATAATTACTCTTTGGGTTCTAGTCAAGCCGCATAACTTTTGGTTGCCAGGGCAGATATTTTTTTTATGTTAACTTTTTTTTACACAATCTCTTATATTCGTGCAGCTTTTTAAAAAAGTTGGTAGTCTTACCAGGGCTATCCGCCATGCACCCTTGTCCACATAGCGAAACTAACGAAAGCGAGCTACTTATATTTTTAATAATTAAAACAGACATGAGAAGAATTCTGCTATTCATGCTAAGCATGCTGATGGCCAGCTCACAGCTCTTAGCACAAAACCGGACCATTACCGGTAAAGTGACTGACGAAAACGGAAAAGCTATTTTTGCTGCAAGTGTTCTTGTAAAAGGTACCCAATCTGGTACCACTACTGACAATGCCGGAGACTTCACGTTAACTATTCCAGCTAATGCAACAACACTGTCAATTTCTGCAGTTGGCTTTGTTTCTCAAGAAGTTGCTATTGGCAATCAAGCAATTTTTTCAATTCCGCTTAAGAGCCAAGCTTCTGACCTTGATGCCGTAGTGGTTACTGGTTATACCCGGGAAAGAAAGTCGCAGTTTGCCGGTGCCGCCACTGTTATAGGTGCAAAAGCCGTTGAAACTGTTCCGGTGGGTTCTTTTGACCAGGCATTGCAAGGCCGTGCGCCAGGGTTATTAGTTAACTCGAGCTCTGGCCAGCCTGGTACCAGCGCTACAGTCACCATCAGAGGCATACAGTCTATTCAGGGCGCCGGCGCTCAACCGCTCTATGTTATTGATGGAATTCCTACGCCTGCAGCTGATTTCCAGACGCTCAATCCCAATGATTTTGAGTCTATGACCGTTTTAAAAGATGCGAATTCAGCAGCCTTATACGGTGCCCGTGGTGGTACAGGTGTTATTGTAATCACCACAAAAAAAGGAAGGGCCGGCGCAACTAATTTCACAGTTAGGAGCCAGTTTGGTTATACCCAAGCCCCTGATTTCTCCCGTTTAAACCTGATGAACACAAGCGAGATGTTGTTGTATGAGGAGCGGGAAAAATTGGCCGGGACACCGGGATGGAATTATTCAAAAAATAATCCAACTTATGCAACGCTGACTCCTGCTCAGCAAGCACGGTATGATTTTATGCTTGATAGCATAAGGGGCATTAATTCAAACTGGGCTGATCTTTTATACCGCCGGGGACTTTCTCAAACACAAGAAGTTAGCATGAGCGGCGGCTCCGATAAAACAAGATTTTACCTTTCTGCCGGATATTTTGATCAGCAGGGTATTGACCTTGGATCTGCTTTGAAAAGATATACCACAAGATTCAATATTGAACATACTGCCAGTAAGTTGACTGTTCAATTTAATACGGCTGCAGGTTTTTCAAATTCAAATCTTTCCGAAGGTGAGGCTTTAGGGAATAGTGCAAGAAACCCATTCCAGATGACTTATAGAGCGAAGACGTATGAGAATCCCTATAAAGCTGACGGAACATTGAATTATGGGGCTAATACCACTTTAGCACTCAAACAAGTTGCCAATCTTTTGGAGGGTATTGAAAATTCCAGCTTAACACAAAAGCAGATAAAACTTAATACAGGTTTAAGTGTTGCTTATAAAGTATTACCAACCGTTACATTGAGAAATACTTTTGGGGTTGATGTATCAAGCGACCTATGGCAACGTTCTATTAACCCTTCATCTTATATCGGAAGCTTACAATCTTTCCAGTCTGGTCTTAATGCAGAAACATATAGGATAAATACAAATCTTATCAATACTTCTAGCGCTGTTTTCTCTGAAAGGTTTAATAACATACACGAGGTAGAAGCAGGTGCATATTTTGAAGTTGTAAGAGGTTATCAAAAAGGTCTTGGTTTTACATTATATAACCTGGATCCCCGTCTGTCTGAAACCGGCCAGGGAGCCGGTACGCTGCCTACTAATGGTGCTGCCACTTATCCCCAGAATGCAACCAGCGCCAAATCTGGTTATGGTATCCGTTCGTATTTCGCTACAGGAAGATATACCTATGACAACAAATACTCCTTTAATGCCAACATCAGACGTGATGGAACTTCAAGGATTGTAAATGAAAACAATAGGGAAATCACAACCTGGTCGGCTGGTTTGATGTGGAATGCATTGAGGGAAGACTTCCTTAGCAATCAAAAAGTATTTTCTGATTTAAGATTGAGAGCAACGTATGGTGTAATTCCCAATATTGGAAGTATTGCCACCAGCTCTTATGCTATTTTGGGCACTGCCGCGGGCAACTGGGTAACCGTAACCAATTATCAGGGACCTCAGGTGCCCTCTTTTGGAACAAGCAGCTATGCAGGATCCACAGTTACGGGTTTAATTCCCTCTTCACCCGGCAATCCCAATTTGAAAATTGAGAAGATTCAAAAAACAAACATTGGTGTTGACTTTGCCGTTTGGAGAAACAGGGCAAGATTTACAGTTGATGTTTATAAAAACAAAACTATTGACCTGTTTGTTAGGCAGCCACTGAGTGCTACCACTGGTTTCGCCAGCCTTGATATCAATGCTGGTATCATGACCAACAAAGGAATCGAGGTAACTGCTGCTGTCGATGTGTTAAAAGGAACCGACTTCAATCTTGCTCTTGGATTTAACCATGCTTATAACAAAAACAATATTGAAGATCTTGGTTTAGTGAATGAGTACTTTTTAGGAACTTTTGTTATCAGAAAAGGGTTGCCTTATGGTACGCACTATACTTATCATTATTTAGGGGCCGATCCTGCCACGGGCAAACCCAGGTTTGAAACCCAGGACGGAAAAGAGACTTTGGACGCCGCACAAGCGGGCCAGTTTGCAAAATTCGGCTCTTACCTGCCTAAGCACGTAGGTGGCTTTAACGCCGAAATTCGCTACAAAGGTTTTAGTATAGATGCCTTATTCTCTTATCAATTCGATGTGGTAAGAAGTAATAACATTAGAAACTGGATTACCAGGGGCACACCAGGGTATCAAACTTCTGTAAATGGCTCCAGGGAATTGCTTACCAATCAATGGCAAAAACCAGGGGATCAGCTTTTCTTTCCGTCATCGGCATATGACAGAGGGTTTACCTCTTCTGATTTGGAAAATGCGAAGTTCCTGCGTTTCAGAAACCTGAACATTGCCTATCAATTGCCTCAGAGCCTGGCAAGAAAAACAAATGTTATTAAAGGTGCCAAATTATATGTACAGCTGCAGAATATCGCCGTGTGGAGCCCATGGACAGGTTTGGATCCTGAAGATGGTAACAATATCAGCTTAAACGAATACCCCAACCCACGGATGATGGTTGCCGGCATTGATATTAACTTCTAATTATTACGATGAATAACTATAATGCCTGATTTTTTATTGCAAATAAATCTTCAGGCATTATTATAGATTAAAAAAAATAAAATGAAACAGTTTAAAATAGTATTTTCTTCTCTGTTACTTCTTACCGCCTTTTCCTGTAAGAAAGTAATTGAAGTAAAAGAAACCGATTTTATCGGTGGTGATATTGCATTAAAAACCATAACCAATAATGAACAGGGAATTATTGGCGCCTATGGTGGTTTGGGCGTAGAGATGGGCATTTTGTTAAACGCCACATTGTCTGATGAGGTAAAAAAATCTGAATTTTATAATGCGGCTACTACGCATGAGTGGCAGTATACCTCAACTGATGTTAGCATCAGGGATAATTTCACCGCCACTACTCCTTACTATAGAGTGATTGATCGTGTGAACCGCGTTTTACAGGCGCTGCCCAAAGCCGACTCCACAAAGGCGGGTGACAATGCACTGCGTTCAAAACTGAGAGGAGAAGCTTTGTTTTTAAGAGCTTTTGCACATTTTGAATTGTCAAGGTATTACACGGGCAATTATGAGCCTACTGGTTTAGCGATGGCTTACATGGAGGTTCCATCACTGGAGCCCCAGGCCAGAATTACAATGGAGCCGTTTTACCAAAAGTTACTGGCGGACATGGCTGAAGCTAAAACTTTGCTGCCCAATAACCTTACAGATATTTACAGGGCAAACAGGCTGACGGTGTCTGCTTTGCAAGCAAGAGTAGCACTCTATATGAAGGATTGGACAAACGCCATCACTTATGCAACGGAGTATATCAATGCTATTCCCTTAGCATCCAGTGCTACATTTAATGGTATCTGGACTGATGCCAATAAGGAAGAGGTTGCATTTAAATTAAAAAGAACTGCCTCTATAGGAACAAAAATTGGGTCATTGTTTAGAGCTACGTCAGCCAATGCAACTACAATAGGAGGGGTTACGTGGATGCCAACTGATAAGTTATGGAACAGCTATGACCAGACTAATGACGTCCGCTTCGCTAGTTATTTCAAGGATGAGCCTGTTTTGGCTGCTGGCAACAGGCCCTCTCATATTATTCAGAAATACGCAGGTACTGGTTATGGTACTGCCGGCGAAAACGTAGCAGATGCCAAAGTTTTCAGAACTGCTGAAATGTATTTAATCCGTGCTGAGGCAAAAGCTGAAAAAAACGATTTAGATGGCGCTGCTGCTGATATTAATGCTTTGAGAAAAGCCAGGATCGCAGGATATACAGATGTAAGCTTTGCCAGCAAAGATGCAGCTATTGCGGCCATCATGCAGGAGAGATTTAAGGAACTGGCATTTGAAGGCCATCGTTTCTGGGATTTGAGAAGAAGAAACTTGCCTGTTGAACGCCTTGCTTCTGAAGCTCCATCAGCACAAGGAGCAACACTTCCAGCAGGAAATTTCCGCTTTTTGCTTCCTATTCCAAATTCTGAAATTCAAGCAAATCCAAAGATTCAACAAAATCCTGGATATACTAACTAATGGTTTTAAGGAAGAAATAAAATAAAAAAGGACTACAGTCGTAGTCCTTTTTTATTTTACCATTTTATTAAAACGCTGCTGTAACTACTTTTGAAACTCGGAAGTTTGGAATTGAGAAATGAACTTAATTCTAAACTGTTATAAAATAAACACCAATTTACTGAACCCAAATTTTTGCCATTTTAAAGCAATAGAGATGGGCGAACTACTTCAACACACTGCCCAGCGTCTTAATCAAATCACCGCCTCTCAAATCCTCCGCAATAATTTTTCCGTCGGGGTCAACCAAAACATTGTAGGGAATGCTCTGGACCTGATACAAAGCAGCGGCCTCGCTGTCCCAGTATTTCAGGTCGCTTACATGGTTCCAGGCCAAGCCATCGTTTTTAATCGCCTCCAGCCAGGCATTCTTGTTTTTATCCAGCGATACGCCCAGTATGGTGAAGTTTTTATCCTTGAACTGATTATAGGCCTTTACTACGTTGGGGTTCTCCTGACGACACGGGCCGCACCAACTGGCCCAGAAATCCACCAGCACATATTTGCCCTTGAAAGAAGAAAGCGATACCGGCTTTCCCGTGGTATCGGGCAGGGTAAAATCGGGGGCTTGTTGCGAACGCTGGTTCTTTTTTAAATCGGCCAGGGCCGTACTGGCCGGATATTTTGCAGCGGATTGGTTAATGATGTCGCTGACTTCCATATTGCTGTACCCCTTCAAACCCAGTTGTTGGCTTAGCCGTTGAAAATTCCCCAATGCATATAAAGTCAGCACAGGGCTGTTTGCTTTTTCAATAAAGCCGGAAGTAAAGTTTTTCAAATCGGCCGTGGCGGCTTCGTACTGACCAAAGGGAGCATTGATCACCGTGTCCGGCGCCTTTGCTTTCATCAGCGAATCAATCTGCCGGCTCAGCTCATAAATCTTTTTAGCCCTTACCATGGTGCCGTGGTCGAAATCGATAATGCCCTGACTGGCGGCAGAACCTTTTACCGTGTAGGGTTCTGTTTGGTTCATCAGGTCGGCGTTCACGGTGATTTTTTTGGAATCGTTGATGATGACTGCAAACGGATAGGGATTGTCAGCGGAGCGCAGACTGTATATGGATTCTTCCTTGCCCATTCCGTTGAGTTTGAACGAACCATCCTTTTCCAGGGTTGCCGAATCAACGATGACGGGGGCTGAGCCGGCCGGACTTTCCTGTAAATAAACCAATTGGGCGTTGCTGTTCTTCACCGTCCCGTCCACTGAGAATGCATTGTCCTCTTTATGATCCGAGCAGGAAGCCAAACCCAAAACAAGCGCTACATAAAAAAATTTGTTCATCAATTATGCTTTTAATTTTTCAATAATTTTTTCGGTGACCAGCTTGGCATCCACGCTGCCTTTGGAAAGCTTCATCAC
>JAEVYV010000398.1 GCA_023392575.1 Bacteroidota bacterium
TTGCAACCCTATGCCGCCACCATTTCCACGACCATCATTGTCATCATCGTTACTTTTCTTTCCATTGTATTTGGAGAACTGATCCCCAAGCGCATTGGCCTGCTGAATGCCGAAAAGATTGCCAAAATTGTGGCGCCCCTCATGCACGGCTTTGCCCGGCTGACCTATCCCATTGTTTGGTTGCTCAACAAAACCAGCAATCTGTTTTTTATTGCCTTCAACATCCGCCGGACCAAGGACGAAACCGTTACCGAAGAAGAAATCAAAGCCATCATCAGCGAAGGGACTGAATCGGGAACCATCGAGGAAGAGGAAAAAGAAATCATCACCCGCATTTTTCACCTGGGCGACCGGAACATCACGTCGCTGATGACGCACCGCAGCGACATCGTTTGGTTTGACATAAACGACAACGAAGAAATGATCCGGGAAAAAATCATACACGAACCCCATTCCGTCTATCCCATCTGCGACGGGGAAATTGACAACATCAAGGGGATGGTTTCCATTAAGGACCTATACATCATTGATGATTTCACCCTGTTTAAAGACGTGGTGCAACCCGCCATGTTTGTACCCGAAAACAACACGGCTTACCAGGTGATGGAAAAATTCAAGGAAACAAAAAGCCATTCCTGTTTTATTGTAGACGAATACGGAAGCCTGCAGGGCATGATTACGCTGAACGACATTTTGGAAGCCATTGTCGGCGACATTCCGCAAACTGGAATCGAAGACTATGAAATTGTGGAACGGGAGGACGGAAGTTTTTTGGTGGATGCGCAGATTCCCTTCTATGATTTTTTAAGCCGCTTTGGCAAAGCCGATTGGGCCAGCAACGAAGAATACAGTTTTGACACACTGGCCGGTTGCATTTTGTATGAGCTGGAGCGAATTCCCAAATCGGGCGACAAATTAGAATGGCGCGGGTTTGATCTGGAAGTGTTGGATATGGACGGGCACCGGATCGACAAAGTTTTGGTGGTCCCAAGCGAAGAGATCAGGGAAGAAATGGAGGAAGAAAAGTAAAGCCCGGCGTTGGTGGGCTGCTATAAATAGCCAGAAGCTCTCTCATAAACAGGCAGTTTTTTTATGCAAAGCCGCAAAGGTGCCCTCACCTTTGCGGCTTTCTTTTTTTGCGTCTTTATGAAAGGAATGTATGAGATTGGCTTTAGAAAAGATATTTTACTTCGACAGAATAAATCAAACAATGCGGCCGTCTTTTTTGTGCCAGTGTTAAAAATTAAACCCGGCCTGCTGCGTGGGATAATCCAGCTTGGTACTTTGCCGCTTGCCGTTGGCGATGGCATGCACAATATTGGTTTGGCCGTTGCTGTAGTCGTACAAAATCGAAATATTCACATCCAGTTTTTTTACCGAAGGCACATGGTCCACCTGGAAATAACAATACGCCGACTCGCGGTCTTTTTCAAAACCCACATAGTTTAGCCGCACTGGTTTGCCATCCACCGTCAAAGCCAGGTGCTTGCTCACGTAATCGG
Source organism: Bacteroidota bacterium (assembly GCA_023392575.1). Taxonomy (GTDB): domain Bacteria; phylum Bacteroidota; class Bacteroidia; order Chitinophagales; family Chitinophagaceae; genus Flavisolibacter. The sequence continues at coordinate 1,503 of JAEVYV010000398.1, forward strand.
GGATCAGCTTATCCAAAGTGGCCTTATCTTTTTCCGCCGTGAGGTCTAATGTGACTTTGTAATTCTTTTTCAGCGTTTCTTCAAAATCGTCTGCAAACATTTTGCAGCTGATCTCCAGGGTTTTGTCTTGGGGGTTTTGATGGATCTCGGTCACGGCCATATAAAACGGGTGCCACATCAAGTTATTGCGCAAAGGAGTATCGGTAGTTGCGCCAAACTTGGGCAGGGGAATCAAAAACAAAAAGCTAAAAAACGAAAACCACTTGTATGAAATAGCAGCCATCGAAAAAGTATTTTTTAAGTTTACAAAAGTCTGATTTATTTTGAACCCTTAATTGTAAAAAAGGTTAAAACAAGATGATGGCTGGTCGACGGTTGTTGGTAATGCCGCCTTCAGTGATCATCGAATGAAAAACTCATGAGCGATTTTGGCTTTTATTTCAAACTGGGCTGGGAGCACATTATCACCATCGAAGCCCTGGATCACATTTTCTTTATTGCCGCCCTGGCCGCCATTTACATGCTTAAGGACTGGAAGCAGGTCTTGATCCTTGTGACCGCCTTTACCATTGGCCACACCATTACCCTGGCCCTCAGCAGCCTGGATATGGTACATGTTTCTTCCGACTGGGTAGAATTTCTGGTTCCCTGCACCATTGTTTTTACAGCGGTGTCTAACCTTTTTCAAAAAACATTTACACCCAAATCCATACGCATCAACTATTTTCTGGCCTTGTTCTTTGGGCTCATTCATGGAATGGCCTTTGCCAACACCCTGCGCATGCTCATTGCCAGCGATCAAAGCTTTGCCTGGGCCATGTTTAGTTTTAGTGTGGGGCTGGAGCTGGGACAGGTCCTCATTGTTTTTCTCATTCTTGTTCTGGCGCAATTGCTTGTGGGCTACATAAGGATAGCCCGCAGGGATTGGGTCATATTTTTATCGGCCGGCGTCATGGCCCTGGCCATGCAAATGGCGCTGGAAAGATGGCCCGCCGAACAAAGCGTGCCCGAAGCAAATCTGCCGGGTGTAGGACAGGTTACAAGCAAATCGGTTCTTTTTCAGGAAAAGGAAGAAGATGTCATTGACTTTTGCAAAAACATCATCCTCCGTTGCGTCTCGCACCTGTATTGAGGAATTCTGTTCGGGAGCGACCGTTTGAATCCGTCGTTACCTGGCATCAGATAAGGCAGCAAGAAAGAGAAAATTTGCACAGGCGACCATGCAGACGTAGAAATCAAACCAGTTCATTATACAAACCATAAATCGAATAAGCACATGAAGAAAGTTTTCTTGTTTTTTGCTTCTGCGGGTTTTTTAAGCACGGCATGGGCACAAAACATTCAAAACAATCCCGGCTCCAACCATGGAAACAAGTTTGAGCAATTGGGAAGCATTCTGCCAACGCCCAATGAATACCGCACCGCCAGCGGCGCTCCTGGCCCCAAGTACTGGCAACAACGCTGCGACTACGACATCAAGGCTACTTTGGATGAAAAGGCGCTGAAGCTCACCGGCAGCGAAACGGTCACTTATTACAACAACTCCCCGGACGTGCTCACCTACCTCTGGTTGCAACTGGACGAAAACGAACACAGCTCGGTAAACAATGCCAACTACCAAAGCAGCACTACCATGCCCGACCGGGCAAATGCGCAGCAATTGCTGACCATGGCCGAAGGCAATAAGGATAATGGCTACGGGCACATCATTTCCAAACTGACCGACGCCACCGGCAAGCCATTGAAATATACCATCAACAAAACCATGATGCGGGTGGAACTGCCCCAACCCCTGAAGCCCGGGCAAAAATTTATTTTTATTTGCGACTGGAGCTATAAAATTCCCGATCGCATGAGCCAGGGCGGCCGTGGTGGTTACGAGTACTTCCCCGAAGACGGGAACTATTTGTTCACCATTGCCCAGTGGTACCCCCGCCTTTGTGTGTACAGCGATTTTAAAGGCTGGCAGAACAAACAGTTCACCGGCCGCGG
>JAEVYV010000116.1 GCA_023392575.1 Bacteroidota bacterium
TGGTTGCGGTCGTCGGCTTTTAATCCGGCATGATAATGGGTGGCCGAAAATCCATGCATCTGCAAAAGGTTTGCTATTTCGCTGGTGCGTTTGCGGCTCTTGCAATACACAATGGCGGTGCCGCTAACGTTTTTTAAAATCTGCACCAACCGGGCCGCTTTTGAATCAACCCGGAACACACTGTAGGAAAGGTTCTTCCGTTCAAACGATTGCCGGAACACGTGCCAAATTCTCTCTTGCCTGTTTTTGCCGTGATTGACTACGGGCAGGTTCAGTTTTTCACAAATGTCCGTTTGCACTTCTTCGGTGGCCGAAGCGGTCAGGGCCAGCAACGGCACCCGGGGCAGTTCTTTCCGTAATGCGGCAAGGCGCAAATACGAAGGCCGGAAATCGTAGCCCCATTGCGAAATACAGTGGGCTTCGTCTACCGCAATCAGGTTCACATCAAAGGCAGGCAGATACTCGCGAAACAGCGCGGTTTCCAGGCGTTCGGGAGAAATATACAGGAACTTGAAATAACTATGCGTGGCGTTTTGCAGTGTTTTGATCACATCTATTCTTTGCATGCCCGAATGAATGAGCAGGGCCGGAATGCTGCGCCTTTTCAGGTTCTCCACCTGGTCCTTCATTAAAGCAATGAGCGGCGAAACAACAATGCAAAGGCCATCGGTGGCCAACGCCGGCACCTGGAAGCAAATGGATTTGCCGCCGCCGGTGGGCAGAACGGCCAGCGTGTCGTTGCCCGAGAGCACCGATTCGATGATCTCTTTTTGCAAAGGCCGGAACGCATCATACCCCCAGTACTGTTTTAATATAGCTTGCACATCTGCCATCAGGTGCAACAATACGCATCATTTCTCTTTTTTCAGCTTCTCCAGTAGTTGATAAAGGCTGAGGGTAAGGCCGGTAACGGCGGCGGGGCGGTCCTTGTTTGTCAGGCCGGTTTCTACCAAAGCATCTACCGAGGCATCAATGACTGCAAGGGCATTGTAAATGGTGGTTCTGAATTTTCTCCTTTGTTTCTTTTTGAAGGGAATGCCCTGCGCCACGTTCAGGTAAATGGTGATGGCGGCGGTTTTGATGTATTGCGAGAGGTTGGTTTTTTCTTCGGCGGGAAGATCCTGCGTCAGCTCGTAGCAGGCAACGACCAATTTTTTGGATAGCGTGTAGGCTTCGAGTATTTGGTATGCAGGCAGGTCCGGCATCCTGATTTGCTGGTTTGTATATGAAAATAATCAATAATAAACGAAGTGTGGCCTGGAAAGCAAAAGAAATACGCTCCTTCCGCAGGCCTTTAATAGGGCTGTGATCGGGGTTATTGGCCAAAGAATCGAAGCAGGAAGCAGTCCGGCTGCACCAAAGCGACTTGCCATCAAAAAGGTTTCCTGGTTGCCCGGTCAAAAGTTTGTGCAATCAGCTTAAAAACCGGGCAAGGTATCTATGGTCCTTTGCATTGCTCTTTAATCAACCTTTTTGACAAACAAACGAACTGAGTTAAGGGCCAGCACCACATCGCTCAGGGCCATGATCAAAGCGCCGTACGTGGGGCCGTAGTGGCCCAGCAAACCCACAGCGGCAACCGGTATGGCTACAAGATTATAGGAAAAGGCCCAGAAAAGGTTTTGCTTGATGGTGAGGTAGGTGTGTTTTCCTAGCCCCAGGGCGGTGGGCAGCTTTTCCAGACCGCTGTTCATCAAAACCACACTGGCGCTTTGCATGGCCAGCTGCGAGGCTTCGCTCATGGAAATGCCGATCGTGGCTTTGGCCAGGGCGGGGGCGTCGTTCACGCCGTCGCCTACCATAACGGTGGGTGCCTCTTTGGTCAGCGCTTCAATTTTTTGCAGTTTTTGTTCCGGTGTTTGTTCGGCAATCACTTGCTCAATACCCAAACTGTCGGCCAGTTGTTTTGTTTTCTGATAGCGGTCACCACTCAGCAAAATGGTTTTAATGTTTTTTGCGTGCAGGTAACCCACCACCTGTTTGGCTTCGGGCCTCAACTCGTCTTTCAGGTCGATCCAGCCAAGCAGTTCGTTGTTTTTTAGCACATAAATATTGTGGTGGTCTTCCTGGGTAAGGCCTTCGGCCAGCGTATAGGAGCCCAGGGCATAGTGATTGCCTTCTTTGTCTTCAGCAACCATGCCCCTGCCCTTGATTTCTTCAATGCTTTTCCAGCGAATCTCGTCCTGCACCCTCCACTCCCGGGCAATCGTTTTTGCCAGCGGGTGGTTGGAGTATTTTTCCAGGGAATAAGCAATGCGTTTAAACGCTTCTTCGGTAAGGTGGCCGCCCGTCAGTTGAAAACGGTTCACCACAAATTTTCCGGTGGTGAGGGTGCCGGTTTTGTCAAACACCACCTGACGGATGTCTTTGAAAAGCTCCAGGCTTTTGGCATTGCGGAACAAGATTCCGTTTCTTGCGCCCCGGCCCAGTCCCACGGCAATGGCGGCCGGCGTGGCCAGCCCCATGGCGCAGGGGCAGGCAATCACCAGTACGGCGATGCTTCGTAAAAGCGAGGGGGTAAATTCTTGTAAATCCACCCAGTTGGCGATCAGCGTAATGAGGGCAATGGCTAGCACCACCGGCACAAAAACGGCGCTGATCCGATCGGCCATTTGCTGCATGGGCGGCTTTTCGCCCTGGGCCTTTTTGACAAGGTTTAAAATGTGGGACAAAACCGTATCGTTGCCTGCAGCGGTTACCTGGGCCTTTACGGTGCCTTCTTCCACGATGCTTCCACCAATGATATGGTCTTTTGGTTTTTTATGCACGGGCACACTTTCGCCGGTAATGATCGATTCGTTGACATGCGCCTCGCCCCACAAAATTTTGCAATCGGCCGGCACTTGTTCGCCGGTGCGAACGAGCACCAGGTCGCCGGTTTTGAGCTGGGTGTTTTCAAGGGGAAAAATCAGTTCCTTGTGGTCTCCGTCAAAGGCAATCATGTTGGCCATGACCTTTTGCGACTTCACCAATGCTTTTAAAGAGCGCTGTGTGGATTGCACCGAAGCGTCTTCCAGGTAGTTGCCTAAAAAAACCAGGGTGATGATGGTGGCCGTTGTTTCGTAAAACAAAAAGGCATCGCCCAAATGAAAAAGCGTGCCGGTTAAACTGTATAGGAAGGCCGAGGCGGAACCCAGGGTGATCAGCACATTCATGTTGGGCATGCGGTTGCGCAGGCTCTTGAGGGCTGAGCGGCCGAAATACTTCATGCCCACCGCAAAAACGGGCAGGGTCAGCGCCAGTTGAATCCAGGGGTTCATTAAAAAACCAATGTGCACACCGGGGATCATGTGCAGCATCAGCACCAGGGTAAAGGGCAGGCAAAACCAAAAGCGTTGTACGTTATTGGACAAAAACGGTTTTTTCGTTTTTTCTTCGGCCAGTCCCTCGGACGTTACCTTATAGCCCAGCGACTCTATGCCTTGGGCCAGTTGTTGTTTGGTTTTGTTTCCGTTCCATTCAAAAGACACATCTCCATCTATGGGGTTGACAACAATGCTTTTAACACCTTGTTGTTGCAGGTATTTATTGACCGTGAGGGCACAGTTGGAGCAGCTCATGCCTTCTACTTTCCATTGAACTTTTTCCATTCTATCGTTTGTTTGATTGTGCAGGGCAAAGTTAGCCCGACCTTCCGTGCGGCCGGGTTTGCGCCGGGGTTTATCTTTTCAACTCTGTTGCAATCGGGTGTTAAAATTTTTTGTGTGCGGTTGGTTGATTTCTCTCTACGGCCGCCGGTCGGTCGGTGTGGGGATATAATGTCAACGGTAAAATGTAGGTTTGTGCCATGGTGTTTCATTTTTCCCTTGACCAGTTAGGAGAATTTGCCGGACAATTCTGGAGCTATGTGAACGGGGCGAAGGTTTTTGCCTTTCACGGGCCGATGGGGGCGGGCAAAACCACAATTATTGAAGCCCTGTGCCGAAGCAAAGGCGTGAAGAGTGCTATGGGCAGCCCTACGTTTTCCATCATTAACGAATATGGGTACACAGAAAAAAATGAGGAAAGAATTATCTACCATATTGATTTGTATCGCTTAAAAGACGAACAGGAAATTGAGCAGGCCGGAGTGGAGGACTGCATTTACAGCAATGAGCTCTGTTTTGTGGAATGGCCTGAAAAAGCGCCGCATCTGTTCGACGAAAAAACGGTGCATGTTTTTATAGAAGTACCGAACGAGACCGAACGAGGGGTTAAAATTGAACGGCCCTCACCTAGTATGAAAGAACAATCGTAATTTGTCCCCCCAAATCAGAGCTTAGCCCTGCTA
>JAEVYV010000156.1 GCA_023392575.1 Bacteroidota bacterium
TCGAAATGCAGGGTATTCGAAGTGTCGGCCGGATTGGTGTTCCAGATCACGGGATATCGAAAATCATAAGGCCCCCACTCTGTGATCATGATGTTTTTTCGACCCGCCAGCTTTCCGTTTCCCTTAAACGGTTCGATGGGGTTTGGTATGACAGGCAGATCGGGTTGAAAGTCTTCGGAAAGCCGGTATAGCAGTTCCTCGTCGTAGGTCGAATCCAGATTGCTCACGCTTAAATCGGTTTTGTAGTCCACGCCGCATAAAGAAATCCTGTTTTCAAAAATTTTAAGGCTGTCCGTCCGGTTCAAATTAAATACCAGGGGGTTTTTATTAAAGCTGTTGCCCACGATGGTGTACGCAGCACTTCGGGTGTCCCGGTACCGGGCATAGCCCCAGTCGGCCGGCTGTTCTTTTCTTGCCCACAATTTGATCGCTTCTTTGTCCTCATAAAAAAGGTTGTGGTGGATTTGGTTATTTAAGCCGTGTTCAATGGCTATGGCGATGCGGTTGTGCCGAAATTGATTTCCGGAAATTTCCGTATCGAAACTGTATCCGCCCCAAATGCCGTGGTCGCATTCAAAGATGCGGTTGTGAATGATCTTATTCCGGCTGAACGTAACCTCGATTCCATTGGTGGGGGCATAGGAAAAATCGTTATCCATTAAAATATTGTCGTTACAACCACCCCGGCCGGTATCCATGGTGGTTTGACCGGCCCAAAGAAAAAAACCATCGCCGCTGTGCGTAACGGAGTTTTTATAAAAAAGGTTGTTGTTGCTTTGTTCATATACCAGAATGCCGGCACTGTCCTGCCCCCTGTTGTAAACGCCGTGGCTGTACCCGCGAACATTGAAGTTGATCTTGTTATAAAGTATTTTATTATAACTGCATTTATACATGCCCAACCCAATTCCGGAATTAAAGGAAAAATCGTTGTTGTAGATCAGGGCATTGTTGCACTCCATCATCATTAAGGCATTTTGCCCGCCGGTAACCTTGCAATTGCTGACGAGAACGTTGTTGCATCCCCGCAAATACACAGCCGCTCCATACCGCAGCCATTCATCGTTTTCATTGTGGTGATAACTCATCCAGTCCGACAGGTCTTCTTTTTCCTGGCTGCTGTTTAAGCGCTGGCGGTAATTATAGCTGAAATCACAGTTTTCTATTTTCAGACCCTCTACATTCTTGGCCCATAAAGCCACCTTATACCCTTTTGCCACCAGGTTTTTGATAGTGATGTTTCGTCCTCCTTTTATGAGAATTGCCAAACCAAAATATTCATCCGGGCTTTGCTTGCGGTTACTGCCTTTTAAAACCGCGTTGTTGAAATCAACGATCAGATCATATCCTTCAATGACTATGACCGGTGCATTTAAATTTTCAAACGCATCCAGGCTATAAATTTCTTTTTTGATCTTTACGGATTGGGTAATGGTCATCCCCCTCTTCAGAGCAAACTGCTGCGCCTGGCAAAAAAAAGTGAAGCCTACCAGAAGAAAAATGCCCGTTAGTCTTTTGTTCATTGCGGATCGTTTACCGGCATCAAGTTACACAATACACCTTAATGGCTGCGAGCAAAAACAAAAAGCCATTCCGTTGTGCGGAATGGCTTGGAACTATATATAGAACAACCTTACTTGACCAATTGAACGGTATCAACGGTGGTTACCGTATTGGCTGTAACGGTGATGCCGGTTTTGTTTTGCGCTTTGAACGCAGAATCGGCCGGTGCAAAAGCCAGGGTGTATGTACCTGCATCCAGGCCTTTCAGCATATAGCTACCGCTTGACGTATACGTACCGGCAACGGTATCGGCGCCCTGAATGGCAAAGACGGCAGTGTTGATGGAATCAGGCAGTACATAGCCGCGAAGGCTTCCGCCCATTGCTTTCAAACTGGTGCGGATGACCGGCTTTAAAAGGTATTTATTATTGCCGGTTTTGACAATAGACCGGGCGGCATCAAAATCCAGCAACAGCTTATACGTGACGCCGGCATTTACCTCCTGATGAATGTTCAACTTCAAGCCTGATTGTTGTGCACTGGGCGTTTGCAGGGGAATGATTTGGCCGTCAACCTTTACGTAGTTGTTGTCGCCCAGCACCAACCGGATTTGTTCAATTTTTCCGGCATCCAATTCGGCATCCCCCAGCAACGTGTCTTTGTCATTTACCAATTTCAACACATCGTAGGCTCCGGTTCGAACACTGGATAAGCTTTTCCAGCCGTTGGCGGTATCGGAGGAGTAGTTGATCTTGATGTCCTGAACATCAATAACCACCTCTTCGTAGTTTCCAGGAGCATCGGTAAGATACACCTGAAGCCGGGCCTTATCAGCCGAGGCTGAATTTTCTTTTTGGCAGGCATAAAAAACAATGGAACCAACGGTTAGCAGGGAAAGGGCAAAAAGGGTTTTTCTCAGTTTCATAAAATACATTTTTGCTCAGGTTGGCAACATTGGTGCCATTTTAACAAACTCACCATAATGTGAATAAAAAATGGGCTCGATTGAGCCCAAAGTTCAATTACCAGTTGGTGTTTTTCATAAGCCTGAACGCCCGGATCAAAACGGATCCTAAAAACGGGAATCGAACAGGGGTGGTATAACAAACTCAATGCCTAAAACAAAAGCACACCGCAAGAACTTAAATTTTAACCAATAAAAAAACCCCGCCGCAAATTTGCGGCGGGGTTTTACCATTATATTCTAAATAATATTTATTCGGCACTTACTTTACCCTTGCTCTTTGCAATTACCTCTTCGGCAATATTGTTTGGCGCCGGAGAGTAATGCGAAAACTCCATGGTAGAAGAGGCACGGCCAGAGGACAGTGAACGCAATTGGGTTACATAACCAAACATTTCGCTCAGCGGAACTTTAGCCTTGATTACCTGAGCACCGGCACGGGTATCCATGCCTTCCATCATTCCACGACGACGGTTCAAGTCTCCAGTCACATCACCCATGTATTGGTCAGGAGTGATGACTTCCACTTTCATGATCGGCTCAAGCAATACGGGCTTTGCCTTTCTGGCTGCTTCGCGGAAACCTTGTTTGGCACAAAGCTCAAAAGACATTGAATCGGAGTCAACCGCGTGGAAAGAACCGTCAAATACACGGATCTTCATATTGTCAACCGGATAGCCGGCCAACACACCAGTGGTCATGGATTGCTCAAATCCTTTTTGAATGGCCGGTACAAATTCGCGGGGAATAGAACCACCAAAGATGTCGTTTACAAACTGGAAGTTTTTGTCGGGATTGGCTTCTTTCCAATCAGCATCCACAGGACCCAGATCGAACACGATGTCGGCAAACTTACCCCGACCACCGGATTGTTTTTTCAATACTTCTCTGTGCTCTACCTTGCTTTGGAAAGCTTCTTTGTAAGCCACCTGAGGAGCACCTTGGTTTACTTCTACCTTAAACTCCCGTCTCATACGATCAATGATGATCTCCAGGTGCAGCTCACCCATACCACGCAAAATGGTTTGTCCGGTGTCTTCATCTGTATTTACACGGAGTGTGGGGTCTTCTTCCACCAGCTTAGCGATCGCCATACCCATTTTATCAACGTCGGCCTGTGTTTTTGGCTCAACGGCAATGGCAATCACCGGCTCTGGAATAAACATGTTTTCCAAAGTGATCGGATGGTTCTCATCGCAAAGGGTATCACCGGTTTTAATTTCTTTAAAACCTACGGCTGCGCCAATATCACCCGCTTCAATAAAATCAATGGGGTTTTGCTTGTTGGCAAACATCTTCATGATGCGGGAAATCCGCTCTTTCTTTCCGCTTCTTACATTGTATACGTAGGAACCTGCATCCAGATGACCCGAATACACCCGGAAGAAGGCCAGTCGTCCAACGAACGGATCGGTCATGATTTTGAAAGCCAGGGCTGCAAACGGTTCTTTTGCATCGGGCTTGCGGGAAATTTCTTCGCCGGTATTGGGGTTTGTACCTGTGATCGCGTCCACGTCTGCAGGAGAAGGCAGGTAGCGGCAAACCGCATCGAGGGCCTTTTGTACCCCTTTGTTCTTAAACGAAGAACCGCACATCATGGGAACAATGCTCAGGTCGATGGTGGCTTTACGGATCGCATCATGAATTTCTGCTTCAGAAATGCTGTTGGGGTCTTCGAAGAATTTCTCCATCAGGGTGTCATCGTATTCGGCAACCGCTTCAATCAACTGAGCTCTCCAATACTCCACATCTTCTTTCATATCCTCAGGGATCTCCACTTCGTCAAAGGTCATTCCTTCGGTTTCTACGTGCCAGATGATACCCTTTTGTGTGATCAGGTCCACAACGCCTTTAAAGCTATCCTCGGCGCCAATAGGCAGCTGAAGCGGAACCGATTTGGCACCCAACATTTCACGCACCTGCTTTACTACATTTAAGAAGTCAGCGCCGGAACGGTCCATTTTGTTTACAAAACCAATCCGAGGTACGCGGTAACGATTGGCCTGACGCCATACGGTTTCAGACTGGGGCTCCACACCGTCCACAGCAGAGAACAGGGCAATCAAACCATCCAGCACCCTCATGGAACGCTCTACTTCTACGGTAAAGTCCACGTGGCCCGGGGTATCGATAATGTTGAAAGAATATTTTTTGGTTTCTGGAGTTGATTTACCGTTGGCGGTTGGAAAGTTCCACTGGCAGCTTACCGCAGCAGAAGTAATGGTAATACCCCTTTCTTTTTCCTGCTCCATCCAGTCGGTGGTTGCTCCGCCTTCGTGTACTTCACCGGTTCTGTGGATCATACCGGTATAGCGTAATATACGCTCAGTAGTCGTGGTTTTACCGGCATCGATGTGAGCGGCAATACCAAAGTTGCGTTGTAATTTTAAGTCTGCCATGAGTATTAAATATTGAATATTGTATATTTCTGAGGGTAAGCGCTGTATTTCTCCTTTTCCCGCACTCTTACCTTAGCCGCCACCCGTCAACGTTTCAGCGGTTTCATGCACACACATTATACCAATCTGAAAATTGAGGGTGCAAAGGTAGGGAAATACATTGCATTTCATACAACTGCCGGAACAATGTTTGTTAAATCAATTCACATCTAACTCACACTTTAAAGAGGAAATAAGGTTTTCTAACGGCTTTGTATAATTTTTGCAAATCATTTAATCATCGTAATTTCAAAATATTAAAATTTATTAACTCTCATTAAATCCTACTTAAAATGGCAAAATCAACCAAGAAGGCCGCAACCAAAAAAACAGCGAGCAAAAGCTCTGGCGGCAGATCTTCGTCAAAAGGCGCAACGAAAAAAGCAGCCGCTAAATCATCTAGCCGCACGGGTTCAGCTTCAAGAAGCGGCTCATCTTCTGGTAGAGGAGGTTCATCAAAAACAGCTAAAAAAGCCGCCCCCTAAAAAGCAGCAGCAAAAAAAACGGCAGCAAAAAAAGCAGCTCCCAAGAAAGCCGCAGCAAAAAAATCAACAGCTAAAAAAGCCGGAGCTTCAAAATCTTCTTCAAACAGGGGTGGCTCTTCTAATAACCGCAGCAGCGCCAGCAGAAGTTCGGCCAACCGTGGATCTTCTTCCGGTCGTTCATCTGCCAGCCGTAGCGCTGCCAAAACCGCATCGAAAAGCTCCGGGGGTGGCCGTAGCGCCTCTCGCAGTGGAGGTTCATCAGCAAGCCGCGGAAGCTCTTCTGCAAGAGGATTGGCTTCGGCAAGCAAAGCCACCAAAACAAAAGTGGCCAGCAAGGGTGGTTCGGCTTCGGGCGGCAGCCGTAAAAGCTCATCAAGCCGCAGCAACAATCGCCGCGGAGCAGCCAATACCACGGACATGACCAGCACGGGTACCCAGTACCAGGGTTCGGACATTAACACGGGTACTCAAACTCCGGAAAGCATAACCACACCAACCGATATTTTTGATAGCAGTATGGCCGGTGGCACGGGTGGCGTGGACAATGCGAATGCCTAAGTTCAAAACAATACTATAAAACAAAAAACCATCCGTTCACGGATGGTTTTTTTATAAGGAAGAGTTTTTGATTAAACCTTAAAGTGTGCAAAAGCCTTGTTTGCTTCGGCCATACGGTGGGTATCTTCTTTCTTTTTAAAAGCAGCACCTTCACCTTTGCTGGCCGCAACAATTTCGTTTGCCAGTTTATCAGCCATGCTACGGCCGTTTCTTTCGCGGCTGTAACGGATCAACCATTTCATGCTCAAAGAAATTTTTCTGTCGGCACGAACTTCGGAAGGAATTTGGAAGGTAGCACCCCCGATACGACGGCTGCGTACCTCAACGGCAGGGGTTACATTGGTCAGGGCTGTTTTCAAAATTTCATAGCCATCCTCACCGGTTTGCTTGGCTACATTATCCAATGCATTATAAAAAATATCGAAGGCTATGCTTTTCTTGCCTTCCCACATAAGATTGTTTACAAAACGGGTGACCAGTTTATCGTTAAAACGAGGATCTGGAGCCAGAGGAAGCTTTTTTGCTTGTGATTTACGCATGAAATGTAATTTTTAAGTCACCGCAGCGGCAGAATGTCTTCAAGTTTTAAAACTTTACTCTGTACCGCGGCCGTTTTTAGAAATAATTATTTTTTACCGGCGGGTTTTGCACCTGCTTTTTCTTTCTTGGTACCGTATTTAGAACGGCTTTGCTTGCGGTCTTTCACGCCGGCCGTATCCAAAGAACCACGGACAATGTGGTAACGTACACCTGGTAAATCCTTCACACGACCACCACGGATCAATACGATTGAGTGCTCTTGTAAATTATGACCCTCACCAGGAATATAGGCGATGACCTCTACTTTATTTGTTAAACGAACCTTAGCCACCTTACGAAGCGCTGAGTTTGGTTTTTTGGGAGTAGTGGTATACACACGGGTACAAACTCCACGGCGCTGAGGACAGCTATCTAAAGCTCTTGATTTGCTTTTTGCACGGATGATTTCTCTTCCTTTACGTACTAATTGCTGAATTGTAGGCATTACGAACCTTTAAATTTTGGACGGCAAAGGTAAAGGCCTAAAGGTGAATAACCAAAAATTGAAAATTTAAATTCTAAAAAAGTTTCCCAAAAGGGCGAAAAAGTAAAAGTTGACCGCCAGATTGAACCCACTTCAACCCATTGGTCAACTTTTAACCTGGTGCTTTGCCTAGCGTCAGGCCACCTTTACCATCCATCCGTATTTATCTTCTCTCCTGCCCTCCCGGATGTCGGTCAGCCATTTTTTAATGGTTGGTGCGGTTTTCCACTTGTCCACATCAAAGGTCATGACAAAGTCCTTATAGCGCAACTCCTTGATATAGCTGATGGTAGCGGCTGTTCCCGTGCCAAAAACCTCATATAAAATGCCGGCCTGGTAAGCCGCAATGATCTCGTCAATACTTAACGGTCTTTCCTCTACGGTAAACCCGGCCTCTTTTAAAAGGGTGAGGGCACTGTCCCTGGTTACCCCGGCCAAAATGGTTCCGGCGCCCAAATCGGGGGTAATGGCCTTATCGCCAATGATAAAGATTACGTTCATGGTCCCAATTTCCTGCACATATTTATGTTCAAAAGCATCGGTCCAGAGTACCTGGTCGTAACCTTTCTTTTTTGCCTGGGCCGTAGCATACATGGCAGCGCCGTAGTTCCCGGCGGCCTTTGCATAGCCAATGCCCCCCGGTACAGCCCGCACGTATTGCTCCTCTACATAGATACGCATGGGGGCGTTGTAGTAAGGGCCGGTAGGGCTTAAAAGGATCATGAACTTATAGTTCTCCGAAGGACGAACACCAATCATTTCATCGGAAGAAAACATAAACGGCCGGATATACAGGGAATGATCGGCCTTTTCCGGTATCCAGTTTTTATCCAGGGCTATCAGTTGCTTCATGCCTTCCATAAAAAGCTCTTCCGGCACCTGGGGCATTTGCATTCTTTCCGCGGAAACGTTGAAGCGGCGGAAATTATCCTGCGGCCTAAAGATGTAGGCCTCACCATGGGCATCTTTATACGCTTTAATTCCTTCAAAAATGGCCTGGCCGTAATGCAAAGCGGCTAGTGAAGGACTGAGCAGCAGGGGCTGATAGGGTTTGATCTCAATATTTTTCCACTCCCCGTTTTCATAATCAGCTTCCAGCATGTGGTCGCTAAAATATTTTCCAAAAGGAATGTTCTCCAGGCTAAGCTCCTGAAGTTTACTTCTTTCAACCTTTGTTGTAGCAATATCCATTGTAGCAAGCATAATAAATTAATTTAGCGCAGCAAAGAAACAAAAAAGCCCACATCATTTACCAGTTAACAAAGACAAATGAGTTTAAACGAGATACAATTAACGAACCAACTGCTAACCAGCCTGTATCCTGATGTCCTGATCGGATCAACTGTTGCAAGCACTGTGCCCGCCCCCCAGCCGGTAAAATATTTGGGTAAGAATGCAAAAAACATTGCCCTGGTGGTCAATAGCCCCACCCATCCTTTTTTAGCGGATGAAGAGCTTTCCTTTTTAACAAACATCCTTTCGGCTTGCAAACTCAGCCTTGCAGACGTAGCCATCATCAATTTCCATTCGATTGGGGAAGCAGGAATCGAGGCAGCCGTTGACTTGCTGCAACCAAAAAGCGTCATCTTGTTTGGGATTACGCCTTTATCAATCAACCTGCCCATAAATTTTCCCCAGTTTCAATTACAGCAATTCAACAAACGCACTTACCTGTATAGCCCGGAGTTAACCGAACTGGCCAGAGACAAAGCATTAAAAATGCAGCTGTGGAATTGTTTAAAAAACCTCTTTAACCTATAAGGCCCAAGCATGACATTAATTTTTGCCACAAACAACGAGCATAAGGTAGCAGAAATCAGATCGGTGTTGCCTGCCATTTTTTCGGTCATCACCTTAAAAGAAGCCGGTATTGACATGGACATCCCTGAACCGCACAACACCTTGCAGGAGAATGCTGCCGAAAAGGCCCGCACCATTTACCAGCTAACAAAAACCAACTGCTTTAGCGAAGATACCGGCCTGGAAGTGTTTGCCCTGAACAATGAACCCGGCGTTAAAAGTGCCCGTTACGCCGGCGCAGACAAGTCTTTTCAAAAAAATATAGAAAAGCTTTTGGTTAACCTTGAGAAGGCGGAAGACAGAACGGCCCAGTTCAGAACCTGACTCTTATACACAA
>JAEVYV010000308.1 GCA_023392575.1 Bacteroidota bacterium
CCCATAAACTTATCATCTTCTAAAACAATCAAATGATCCACATTTTCGCAAGTCATCTGGTAGAGGGCATCGCTTACCAAACAATGGGGAGAAACGGTGTTGAACTGTGGGTACTTGCGGGCCAATACATCAGCAATTCTTTCCATAGATAAGTTTTTTAAGGATGATACAATGGAGTGGTGATCTATTGGTGGCTATCCAATTAAAGTTAGGTTTTTAAGTGGCTTGCGCAGCAATCCTTTCTAAAACTTTGACATGATTTTAATCAGCTAACCCGCACCCTGGGGTCTACAATTCCATAAAGAATATCAGCCAGAATATTGATGAGTATAAAAAACGTGGCGGATATAAGTACGGAGCCCATCACTACCGGAAAGTCCAGCTTTTCCAGTGCATCCACTGTAACCTTTCCAATACCCTTCCAACCAAAAATGTACTCGATAAAAAAGGCTCCGGCCAATAGCTCGGCAAACCAGCCCGTAATGGCTGTAATGACCGGGTTAAGGGCATTGCGCAAAGCATGTTTCCAAATCACGGTGCGTTTTTTAAGTCCCTTGGCATAGGCGGTTCGGATGTAGTCCTGATCCAGCACATCCAGCATAGCGCTTCGGGTTAATTGGGTGATGATGGCCAGCGGCCGGATCCCCAGCGTTATGGCCGGAAGAATCAGGTTTTGCAGGGTCAGTCGTTTTTGTCCATACTCATCAATATCAAACCAACTGCCGGTAATATGTAGGCCGGTCCAATCGCTCAAAACAAAACCAAAAACATAGGCAATAATGATCCCCATAAAAAAAGAAGGAGCCGAAATACCAATAATGCTTGAAAATACAGCCGTGGTGTCCATCCAGGTGTTTTGCTTGACGGCAGCTACTATGCCCAGCGGTATGCCAATAACAACCGCTATAAACATGGCCGCAAAGGCCAAAAGCAGGGTACCCGGAAGGGCTTCGAGCAACACTTCGCTTACCGATTTTTTGGTTTGGTACGACTTACGCAGGTAGGGAAGTTTTAGGGCTAACTTGGTTTCGCCCCCAATAAAAAACCCTTTGAGTTCTTTTTTCTGGATTTCCTCCCGGGTATGAATGCCAAGCGGTGAAACATCATTCAAATAAAAAACAAACTGCTTCCATTTCGGCTGGTCCAGGTAAAGTTCTTTGCGAATATTGGCCTGGGTGGCGGCATCACCGGTTTGCCCCATTACCAGGCGGGCCGGATCGCCAAACCCCTGAAACAAAACAAACACCAACACCACCACCCCTACCAACACCAAAAAGCCGTAAAGAATTTTTTTAAGTATGAATTTGAGCACGGGAAAAAATTAGGGCATTTAAAATTTTAAAGAAGAAAGGTGGCTGACAGCAGCATCAAACTCCCGCCGGCCATATTTGTTTTCAATGGTTCCCTGTTTTAAAATGTAGATGGTGGGATCTGTGCGGGCCGCGGTTCGGACCACTGTGAAATCGCAGCTAAAACACTGCACTCCGGCTACGTTGTTTTTTTGAAGCAGGGCCCGGGCATCTGTCAGGGATGGAGAAGCAAAGTAAACCGGTATTCCTTTGTTTTTGGCCGCCTCCACCACGTCCTTAAAATCGTTCATCCAATCTGCCGTTTGCAAGTGCTGGGCAAATACCAAAACGGCCTGGGGCTGCGACAAAATCATTTGTGTAGAGTCCTCACCGGTCACCCCGTTCAAGGCTAGTCCTTTAATGGCGGGTTCTGCATTGCCCTTGCGCACCAGTTTGTCTGTACGGTCAATAAACTTATAGGTGTCGAAATCGGCGGGCAGGTTTTCGGGAGCAAATTCGTATTGCTTTCCCTCCTTTTCGTAAACAAACCGGATGGCAAAGCTGTCTGTAACCGAGCCCGGTGGCGGTTTCATTTGCGCAGCAATATTGTTTTGAACCTTAAAGGGCAGGCAGTCGGCAACCGGCAAATAATTCAGCACATATACCTGCAGCGCCAAGGAGGCTAACAGAGAAGAGGCCAGAACCAGGCTTCTTGTTTTGGTGGTCAACGCTGGAGTAAGGTGCTTTCTTCCCGCCACCAACACCAGTATCATTGCCAGCAAAACCAGGTCCTTAATAAAAGAGGTCTGCGGGGTAATGGGAATGCAATCGCCAAAGCAGCCGCAATTGGTAAACTTTCCCGATAAATAGGCATAGCCGGTAAGAAAGGTAAAAAATACAATCAGCACCAAAAGCAGTCCCAAAATAAAATTCCGCCGCCACCCGATCAACAGTGCCGCTCCGGCCACAATCTCCAGCGTGATCATAAACACGGAAAGCCCCAACGACTGGCCATGCAAAAAACTAAAAAAAGCAATCAACCCGTTTTTTAAAAAGAAATGCCCATTCGCCAATTCGCCGTTCCACAGCTCAAAAAACTCCTGCATTTTGTAGCTTAGCCCAAGCGGATCGTTGGCCTTTACCAGGCCGGAAACGATGAACAAAACCCCAACAAAAATCTGAATGATGTAAACAAAAATTCTCATTACACTTATTTTGATTCAGCCATTAATATTAAAGCAAAAACCGCATAGTTGATCATGTCGTAATAATTGGCATCAAGGCCTTCGCTGATGATGGTTTTTCCTTTGTTGGAAACAATTTGCCGCATGCGCTGCAGTTTCATTAAAATCAGATCCACAAAACTCTCCTGGGTCATGTTGCGCCAAGCTTCCCCATAATCATGGTTTTTGCTTTGCATCAATGTTTTGGCGGCGGAAAAATATTTTCGGTAAAAAGCTTCAACGGTGGCCACGTCCAATTCTTCGGGATCGCTTTCGGTCAGTTCCATTTGAACCAAACCAATGATGGAGTAATTGATAATGCCAATAAATTCCGAAGCAATGTCATCGCCTGTTCGCTCCACCTTTTGTTCGCCCTTTTCCTGTATGGTGCGGATGCGCTGCGCCTTGATGTAGATCTGATCCACAATGGAAATGGTTCGCAGCACCCGCCACGCAGTGCCGTAATCCTTGGTTTTATGGATGAAAATTTCTTCGCATTTCGCCACCACTGCATCGTATTGTTGATTGGTATCCGCCATTCGTATTGAAGTAATTCGTGAAATTTGTGTCATTCGTGCTTTCAAAAATAACAAACACCGTTTAATTAATGTTTACACTTAATTGCAAAGGAAGATTATTGGTAATTGATAAACCCATCGTCATGGGCATTATCAACACCACCCCCGACTCGTTTTACTCCGGCAGCCGGGCAAACCAAATGGACGATGTTCTTTTTCGAGCCGAAAAAATGATGCAGGAAGGCGCCACCATTTTGGACATTGGCGGACAAAGCACACGGCCGGGCAGCGAGCAGGTAGGTACCGATGAAGAATTGAAACGAGTGATTCCTGCTCTGGAAGCTATTGCAAAAAGATTTCCCGAAGCATTTCTTTCGGTGGATACGTTTTATGCCAAGGTAGCCCGGGCGGCTGTTGAAGCAGGCAATGCCATTGTAAATGATGTAAGCGCCGGCAGCATTGATGAAGAACTGCTGCCCACCGTGGCCGAATTAAAAGCGCCGTATGTGCTCATGCACATGAAGGGGCATCCGCAAACCATGCAATTGAATCCCACGTATGAAAACGTGGTGACCGAAGTATTTGATGCCCTCAACTTCAAAATGGCGGAGCTCATTCAATCGGGAATCAATGATATTATTATTGATCCAGGGTTTGGGTTTGGCAAAACCATCCGGCACAATTTCCAGTTACTGAAAGGTTTGTCCTATTTTCAACAACTTCAAAAACCGCTGCTGGTGGGTCTGTCACGCAAAGGAACCATTTACAAAACCCTGCACATCACCGCCGAAGAAGCACTCAACGGAACCACGGTGGTCAACACCCTTGCCCTGGCGAATGGAGCCGCCATCCTGCGGGTGCACGACGTTCGGGAAGCCATGCAGGCCATAAAATTATACAACGAATACGCACAATAAAAGAGCAGCGTACGAAGCTGCTCTTTTTCAATCCACTCAAACAAACAACAATATATTGTGCAAGATGGTGCAGCTTTTAACAGGAACTTGGATGGCAGCTTTGGTTAAAGTAACAGTACGGGTCGGAAGTTTAAACAGGATTACAGACTAAGAGGAAACTTGGACTAAAAACGGGACATCAAAACCTTTTTCATTAATGAAAAAGCCCATCCCAAAGCGGGACGGGCTGTAAAGTTCGGAAATTATTTGATATAATTACTTCTTCTTTGTGGGATCGGCACTCACCGGTTGTTGGGCACTTGGCGGCGTATCGCTCAAATCCAACACCTCAATTTCAAAAACCAGGTTTTCGTTTGGTGCAATTCTGGGCGCACTCCCATTTGCCCCATACCCCAACACAGAGGGAATAAAAATCTTAGCCTTTCCACCTTTGGCCAACTGCTTCACTCCTTCATCAAATCCTTTGATGGCACCGCCCAGACCAACCTGGAAAGGAAACTCTCCCGAGTCAAACTCTTGTCCTGCCAGGTTGCTGCCCTTGTAGCGGATGGACGCATATTGCCCTGTTTTGGGTTTTGGTCCCTGTCCCGGGTTGATGATTTGCACGTAAACACCCCAATCGGTTTTTTGCGCTTGAATGTTATTCTTTGCCAGGTACTCCTCAATGATTTTGTTGTCTTTGCTCATTTGCGCCTGGCTGGCGGTGTCTTTTTTAAATTGCTCCAGGGCTTCTTTTTCCATTTTGTCCGCGCCGGCTATGCGGTCTTTCGTTGCCGCTGCCTGGGCTTCTTCCGGCGTTTTATACACATCCAAAATTTTGATGGTGGTGATGATCTGGTCTCCTTTTTTAAAGGGGAGCTGGTCTGCCATTTGCGGGTTTTCCTTAAGCAGGGAATCCGCAGCCTGGGTCATATAAACGCTATCTCCTTTTTTAGCCTTATGAAAAATTTCCATGAGGTTGCCCTGGATGTCGTTATAGGTGAAGGTGGGCGGCACTTCCTGTACCTGAAAATACTGTGGTCTGCCC
>JAEVYV010000005.1 GCA_023392575.1 Bacteroidota bacterium
AACAAGGACAGAAACGCCACCCATCGCAGTGAACCGGCCACCGCAACCCTTGACCTTTCAGACCAGGTGGACATCAAAACCAACCAAAACTCAGAGGATTGGATGATGGGCATCCAGGGGCTGAAACTAACGCTCTACAACCGCAGTGCGGCCACTTTAAAAAATGCCGCGGTGGACGTGTTGTATTATTCGGAGCAAAATGAGCTGCTGGATAAAAAGACGGTTTATTTTTCCAATGTAGAAGCCAAAAAATCGCAAACCCTGGCCGCACCGGATCACCGCCTCGCGGACCACGTAGGCTATAAGATCATTTCCGCTTCGGGGGTGATGGACGCTTATGCAAAACAATAAAGCCGGAATAAGTCAATAAAATAAGAAGACACAAAGAAAAAAAACGTTGAGTGAGGGTATAAACCCGCTCTTTTCCAATAAAAAAATGCAGCACAAACAGGGCTGCATTTTGCTTGCCTGAGGAAAGATTTATTTTTTGACCTTTTTTGCTACCGACCAGTTGTTTTGAACAGATTTGAGGACAACCTTTTCATCTGCATTTTCCAGGGTTACATAATAGCGGCTGCCGTCTTCCGTAGAAACTTCCAGTACCTCGCTGATCCAGTGGTTGGAATAATGCTCCCGCAAGCTGGTGCCCAGCAGCAACGGTAGCTCTGTGGACAAAATGTTTTTGGTCAGGGCCAGCATATTGCCTTCGGCATCGTAATAGGCGGTGATGTACTGGCTGCGGTAAACAAAATCGGCTTTGTACAAGTCGTTGCTGGTGGACCAGGTAACGTCTTTTGCAGTACTGAACGTTTTTTTAAAAGACTTCAAAATGTCGGGAGACACGGCCGTATCGGCGGCAAAAGCATTCATGCTCATCGTAACAAATAAGAGCAGTGAAAAAAACAAGGGTTTCATAAAAAATCTATTTAAGGTTTTTGAATTTGTATTTCTCCGCAAAGCTAGAAGGACAAAGGCTTTGAGTCAATCGAGAAGGGCCCGAACTGTGGTTTTGATTTGATTAATGGTGTCAAATGCCAGGTGAATTGTAGCAGCGGTTGCACGGGTTGCAGCAAGCAGTTCGCATGAGCTGCACCGAAAGAAAAAGCGGTAATGGAAATTACCGCTGAAAACAAAACTAACTGCTAATGAGGAATGTCTGAGAGAGTTGATTGATGGTGTAAAATTGGCTTTGTTCCGCCGCCAGGCAAACAGCATGTTTTCTCAAATGTGCTTTTCATGAAACGAACAGTGATTTTCGGCCAATGAATTGTTGCCGGGTATTAATTCATTTTCACAAATTCGGGGCGGCGAATAAACTCTTGCTTGTATTTAAAGCGCAGGTTGGTGCTGAGCCTGAGGATAAAGTTGTTGTGGAAGGCATCTTTTTTGGGAAAGTAGGCTGCCCTTAATTCAATGGTGCCAAAGACGAGGCTTTCGTTGCGGGTACGTACACCCCCGCCCAGGGCCGTGTACAGCCTTGTATTGCGGGAGGCCATCTCGTTGGGAAACTGGAAAACCGTAGCGCTGCTGAAAACGAAGGGGGCAAATTTGAAGTACAAAACAGTCCAGGGACTAAAGAATACTGATTCTCCTTTTATCGTGGCTCGCAGGTGCCCGCCCAAAAATTGATTGTCAAACTCCTGCAATCCGTATTCACTTTCCATAAACAAAGGCTCATCCAGCAAGGACCGGAGCTGCTTGCTAAAGCTCAGGTTGACAAACGATCTTTGTTTCCACCGGCCACCCCATTTGTGCAACCGGCTGAAATAATCCAGGTTGGCCAGCAGATTGACATCTTCCAAGCTTTGTTGATACACGGAGGTGCCGGCAGCCAAAGAATAATTGACATAGCCCTTGTTTTTGGTCAGAAAGTATTGTTCGAAGGCGACGGCCAGGTAGGGTCGCTGCCGCCCTTCTTTATTGGTCCATCCACCAGTGACCGAAGCTTCCAGCCCCTGGGGAATATCTTCTTTGCGGCCAAAGCCATAAATGTATTGTGTTTTATAAAAGTTGAGCTTAAAAAAAGAGATCGATCCCAACACTGCGCTCAGGTTGGCATAGGGATAATAATAACGGTTTTTGAAGGCCAGCGGCTTGGTTAAAAATTCTTGATCCACCAGCCGGGCACTGAGCAAAAAACGCGGCCGGTCAAATTCGTTGGCTGCTCCAATCCGCCTGGCATTGATGTTCCATCCGGCCCAGGCATCGTATGTGCGGTATTGATACCTTAGGTTGGTGTGGTAAAGCGAATCGGGGCTGAACATGTTGGCCGTGGAATGCACTTCGGCTGAAGCGGCATAAGTAAACCGCATGTGTGGGTTGACCAGGGGTTTGACCAACCGCAGGTAGCCCAGGGTTTCTTCTGTTCTGCCGCTGCTGAAGGCCGGATAAAAATTGATGTAGCCCCCGCTGCCGTCAATAAAACTGCCCAGGATGTTTCGCTTGATGTATTCGGCGCCGAATCCGAAATTGTCCTGACGGGTTTTGTCGTACAGGCTCTGCAGCTCCAACCGGTCGCCCCAGCCCATAAAATTATCTTCCTTGATTTCTATTTTCCCGCTTTGGGAATTGCGCAGCGATAGGCTGCCGCCCACGGACAGCACATCCTTCGTGTACACCACGACATCCACCGAATCGGGACTGCTTGTTACCTCTTCCACCCGAATATGGGCTTCCTGCAAAAAAGCAAGGTCGCGGAGGTATCTTTCGTTGTTTCCCAAAAGAAAGGGAGACAACCGGTCGTTCTCCCGGAAAAAAAGATGGTTTCGCAGCACAAATTTTCGGGTATCGGTGTGCACCTGATTGGCAAACCGGGTTAGGCCATTGGTCAAATGCTCGGCTGTATCGTTCAGGCTAAAGCCAAATTGAACGGGGTTGATGGTAATTCGCCGGATGACCCGGTTGCGGTATTTTTGAAAGGGAAGATCGGCCCGCTGCAGATCGGTATCGTCGGGGTTGTCGGCCCTCAGGGATTGGGCCAGTTTGCCCAGCATCCCTTTTTGCCTTGACAAAAGACTATCAATTTTGTTTTTTTTAGTGGTGTCGGTTTTTGTTTGTGCAGAGGCTACCGTCACTCCCAGAACGCCAGCCAGAATAAAGCCTGTTATATATTTTCTGTTTCGAACCATCTATACCGGTAGATTTACAAAAGCAATACCACTATGCGCTTCCCATTTACAGGCAGGCGGTTGCAAAATAAGGCTCCGGCCGCAAACAGGGGTTCAACCAGGCATTATTTTTCAGGGTGTTTGCCTTCTAGTCCGGTCTCTATAACCCGGTAGTGCATGGCGTGGGGAAGCGGCGAGATGGGCTGGCCCTTGTGCATGGCCCAAACCTTGGTAAAGGCGGCCCCAAAATAAAGGATAAGGGAGGAGTAAAACACAAACAAAAGAAGCAGCACTATGGAAGCCGAAGTGCCGTACAGGGTATTGATATTGCTATACGTAAGCAACCAGTGTAGAATAATTTTACCAAGGGTAAAAAGCAGGGCCGTGACGAAGGCGCCTGTAAAAGCCACGTTCCATTTGGGCCGCCCGTCGGGCAGGTAGCGAAAAACCATCACGAACCAAAACATAACCATCAGGGTGGAAACAAAATGGTTCAAAAAACCATTAAAATAAGTGGAGAGCAGGGGCGAAAATTCAAAAATATAATTGCCGATAAAAGTCCGGATGCCTTCTGCCGACACCCCAATCACAAACAGGGCGCCCGCCAACAGGATCACCAACAAGGACTGGCCGCGGGACCGCAGGCTTTTGAGAATGCCCTGCTTTCTTTGAGGCTTGATCCGCCACAGCTGGTTTAAAGAACTTTGGATCACCTTAAAAAGCGTGGTGGCTACAAACAAAAGAAAAATAAAGCCGCCGATGGTGATGTACCAGTTCTGGGCCAGTTTGCGCAGGCTTTGCAATACGCCAACCAATTGCTCTACGGCTTCCGGGCCTACCACATCAGAAAGGCTTTTGAAAAGTTCAGTGCGAATGGCCCGGCCACTAAAAAAAAGCTTCAGGCTTTGGATAAGGATGACCAGTATGGGCGGCAGGGCAAAGGTGGTAAAGAAAGCGGTGGCCCCTGCCATGCGCAACGGGTCGTTCTTGAGCAGCTCTTTCAGGGCCTTGGGAAAAAGCGGTAGTATGGTGAAAACTCTTTGCCTGATGATTTTTGCCATGAAGGTAAGCATTGAATTTTGTTGCAAGCAACCACCGGCAACCAGCATTCAGGACAACCATTGGTCAAGTTTTGTGTAAATTATTCTGTGGCTTGACTTAAATTAACGGGCCATTTAAAGGATGGGACCATATCCCAATCATGTTCACAAATTAAACACACAGAATGCTTATGACGTATTTACAGCGTATGAAACTGCTATGGCTTGCCATGCCGGCTTTGCTGCTGGCTTCGTGGAGCGAAAAACCCGCTGGGCCTCCTAACAACGAACTTCAGGTTCCCGTAACTTATTACAAGCTGAATAATGGCTTGAAAGTGGTGCTCTCGCCGGATAAAACGGCGCCCATCATTGCCGTTGGCGTGTACTACAATATCGGTTTCCGCATCGAACCCAAGAACCGCACCGGGTTTGCGCACCTGTTTGAACACATGATGTTCCAGGGATCGGAAAACCTGGGAAAGATGGAGTTTATTCAGTTGGTACAGAAAAACGGGGGCATTTTGAATGGCTCTACCCGTTTTGACTTCACCAATTATTTTGAAGTGATGCCGGCCCATAAACTGGAAACCGCGCTGTGGGCGGAGGCCGACCGGATGAAAGGCCTGAAGATCACCCAGGAAAACCTGACCAACCAGCAGGGCGTGGTAAAAAACGAAGTAAAGGTGAATGTGCTGAACCAGCCCTATGGCGGTTTCCCCTGGCTGGACATGCCGCAGTACGCCAACAAAAACTGGTACAACGCCCACAATTTTTACGGCGATCTGGCCGATCTGGATTCTGCCAAGCTGGAAGATGTGGATGCCTTTTTCAAAACTTATTACGCACCAAACAATGCCGTGGTGGTGGTGGCCGGCGATTTTGCAATTGCCGATGCCAAAAAATGGATCGAACAATACTTTGGCAAAATCCCCGCCTCCCAGCTGCCTCCCAAACCCGACCTGACCGAACCGCCGCAGGAAAAGGAACAGCGCTTTACCAAGGTGGATTCGCTGGCCAAAAAACCCGCCCTTGCGGTTAGCTATAAAATGCCCGAACGCAATACCCCCGAGTATTTTGCCATGGGGCTGATTGACCAGATTTTGGGGCAGGGTCAGGACAGTAAGCTCTACCAAGCCCTGGTACAGCAAAAAGGCTATACCAGCGGGGTAGGCGCCGGCATCAACATTGGTTTGGGAAACATGTTTGATTATAATGGCCCCATGCTGTGGACCTCCAACCTGATTTACGATGCCTCGGTTCCGGCCGACTCCATTATCCACCAGTACGATTTGGCCGTAGCCGATATTGCCAACAACACCACGCAGGAAGACCTGCAATTGGCCGTGGTCAAAATGCGTTCGGGTTTGTATGATGCCATGGGCGGTTTGTTTGGCATTGGTAAAGTAAACCTGCTGGCTTGTTTTGCCTTATTTGACGACAACCCGGCCCGGATCAATACCTTGGAAAGCGAGTTTAAAAAAGTAACGCCGGAACTCATAAAAACAACCGCCCGCAAATACCTCAGTCCCACCAATAGAACCATTTTAATTATTGAACCCAAAGCATCTAAATAATGAACAAGATCAAATACTATATCATTGCCGCACTGGGCCTGGCTTTATGGCAACCGGCCTTGGCGCAAAAACAAACCCCACCGCCCGGGGGGGCCGCCAAGGATTTTAAATTGTCGGAAAAAAAAGTACAAACGCATGCCAATGGTTTAAAAACCATGCTGGTGCATTATGGCGAGCTTCCGAAAGTAACTGTTAGCCTCATCGTCAAAACCGGTAATGTGCATGAAGGCGCTGGTCAAATTTGGTTGGCCGATCTTACCGGCCGCATGCTTCGGGAGGGTACGGCCTCGATGAATTTTGCCGCCCTTTCCAAAAAAGCCGCCATGATGGGGGGCAGTCTGAACGTAAGTGTAGGCGCCACCCAAACCACCATTTCCGGTTCTGTGCTTTCGGAATATGCTGGAGATTTCATCCGGCTTTTGTCCGATCTGGTGATGAATCCTGCCTTCCCGGCCAGTGAGTTGGAACGTTTAAAGGGCGATTTTAAACGCAGACTGGTTACGCAAAAAGCCGTTCCCCAAGCGCAGGCGCAGGAGGAGTTCTTTGCTGCCCTGTATGGCGATCACCCCTACGGGAAAATTTTTCCTACCGAAGAAATGATCAACAGCTATACCGTACAGATGGTAAAGGATTTTTATAACAACAACTTTGGTGCAAAGCGGTCCGTACTCTATGTGGTGGGCAAGTTTGATGAAAAGGCCGTGAACAGTGCCATTTCTTCTTCCTTAACCAAATGGAAGGCCGGTCCTGCCGTGTCCTATCCCCCCGTCAAACCGGTGGCGGCAAAAGACACGCTGATTGTGGATCGCAAGGGGGCTCCGCAAACCACGCTCATGGTGGGCCTGCCCGTGATCACGCCGGACAATAAGGACTATGTTCCCCTGCTGGTGGCCAACTCCCTGCTGGGTGGATCGTTTGGGTCCCGCATTACCAGCAATATCCGGGAAAACAAAGGCTATACCTACTCGCCTTTTAGCTCCATTACAAACCGGAAAGGAAGCGCTGTTTGGTACGAACAAGCCGACGTAACCAGCGAACACACGGTGGATGCCCTACATGAAATCGAAAGAGAGATCAAACGTTTGCAAGCCGAAGCCCCAACAAAAGACGAGCTTCAGGGTATTCAAAACTATGAGGCCGGGATATTTGTGCTGCAAAACTCTACGCCCAGCGGCATTATTGGCCAGCTGAACTTTTTAGACCTGTATGGCCT
>JAEVYV010000020.1 GCA_023392575.1 Bacteroidota bacterium
GCGGTGATGATGTTCAATCGGCTTGTGCCCAGGCTTGTCCAACCAACGCCATCACTTTTGGCAACGTACACGATAAGACCAGTACGGTTTCCAAAATCAGGGAGCAAAATCCGCAGCGCTTGTTCTATGTGCTGGAGCAGATTCATACCCTGCCCAATGTAAGCTATCTGGCCAAGATCAGGAACACAGAAGAAATTATAGCCATGGGCGAACATGGTGCCGAACACGCAGCGCAATCCAAAGGTGAGCCTGTTCCTTCGCACCAGCCGGCTGCCGAGGGCGCACATTAGTAAGGTTGGGTTCCTGGTTGGCTGTTCATCGTCCATCCTGATGATGAACAAGCGGGAACAAAAAAGTAAAATAGAGTTGTTGCCGCCCAAGAGTGCGACGCAACAGCTGTTGAATAAAGAACAAAAGTTGACATCATAATATTTAAAAAAAGCTTGAGGCTTGAAGCTTTTAGCTTGTAGCTTTTAATTATGGCATTACTTAAATACGAATCGCAGGTAAGACCACCACTGGTAGATGGAGCAAAAGATTATCACCAGGTAACGGAGGATATTTGTCGTCCTGTAGAAGCAAGACCCTCAAAACTCTGGTGGATCGGGTTTATCATCTCTGTGTTAATGCTCTTGTTTGGTGTCATTTCGGTAACCCGTGAAGTTTGGTTTGGTACGGGGCAGTGGGAATTGAACAAAACCGTAGGTTGGGGCTGGGACATCACCAACTTCGTATGGTGGGTGGGTATTGGTCACGCCGGAACGCTGATCTCGGCCATCTTGTTGCTGTTCCGCCAGGGATGGCGAACAGGGGTGAACCGTGCGGCAGAAGCCATGACCATTTTTGCGGTGATGTGCGCCGGCCAGTTCCCGATCTTTCACATGGGCCGTGTGTGGAACGCCTTCTTTACCCTGCCGTATCCCAACACCCGGGGCCCGTTGTGGGTAAACTTCAACTCTCCGCTGTTGTGGGACGTATTTGCGATCTCTACTTATTTTACGGTATCCCTTCTTTTCTGGTATGCGGGTTTACTGCCCGATCTGGCCACCCTGCGTGACCGGGCCAAGGAAAAATGGAGAAAAGCTTTTTATGGTGTTACGGCTTTTGGCTGGACGGGTTCCACCAAGCACTGGCAGCGGCACGAAGCTTTGTCGCTGGTGTTGGCCGGTTTGGCCACCCCGCTGGTACTTTCGGTGCACACCATTGTATCCTTCGACTTTGCCACTTCGGTTATTCCGGGCTGGCACACCACCATCTTCCCGCCCTACTTTGTTGCGGGCGCCATCTTCTCCGGTTTTGCCATGGTGCAAACCCTGTTGCTGGTTACCCGTAAGGTGCTGAACCTGGAAGAGTATATTACCATTGAGCACATCGAAGTCATGAACAAGGTCATTGTGCTGACCGGTTCTATTGTGGGTATTGCCTACCTCACCGAATTGTTTATGGCCTGGTACTCGGGTGTGAAATACGAATGGTTTGCTTTTGCCGAAAACCGGGTAAACCTGAACAGCCCCTATGGCTGGAGCTATTACCTGATGATGGGTTGTAACGTTCTTTCTCCACAGATCTTCTGGTTCAAAAAAATGAGAAGAAACCTGTATGTGACCTTCTTTATGTCCATCCTGGTAAACATCGGGATGTGGTTTGAGCGTTTTGTGATCATCGTTACCTCTCTTTACCGCGATTACCTGCCTTCTTCCTGGAGTACTTATTACTCCCCAAGCATTTGGGAGATTGGCTTTTACATAGGAACATTTGGTTTGTTCTTCACCTGTTATTTTCTGTTTGCCAAGTTCTTCCCGGTTATTGCCGCGGCCGAGATCAAGCACATCTTGAAGAAGAGCGGTGAGAACTATAAAGAAAAAATGACACCGGTGGAACAAGAACCCGTGGAGAAATTTGTGCAGGAACATGCGCACTAAAAACTGAAGTATTAACTAAGAACCTTGAACTTATCTATATGGCAATTAAAAAATTTGTTGTAGGGTGTTTCGACGACGAGCAGGTGTTGTTTCCGGCGGTGAAGAGTGTTCGCAAGGCCGGCTACAAGATCCACGATGTGTATACGCCGATGCCCATACACGGCCTGGACGCTGCAATGGGCTTAAGAGACACCGGGCTGCACACGGCTGGCTTTATCTATGGGATCGCCGGTACCGCCACCGCCTTTAGTTTCATCACCTGGGTATTTACCACCGATTGGCCGATGAATATCGGGGGCAAACCCTTCTTTTCCCTTCCGGCGTGGATTCCCATCATGTTCGAGCTGACCGTATTGTTTTCCGCCGTGGGGATGGTGCTGACTTTTTGTTACCTGTGCCAACTGGCGCCTTTTGTAAAAAAAGATCATTTCCACCTGCGTGCCACCGACGATCTGTTTGTCATGGCGATTGAGTGCACGGAAAAAACAAACGAAACAGAAGTCACCCAGTTCCTTCAAAACATGGGCGCCGTGGAAGTAAGCACCCAGCACAAGGAAACCGGTTGGTGGATTGGGCGCTACGATAAGGAAGAAAAGCTGTATAAAAGCGAAGTAGAAGCAGTTAGTTAATAAAATAATTAAACCTAGATGAAAAAAATTGTATTTGCTGCAGGGTTTTTGGCCATAAGCTTCGGTTTTATTGGCTGTGGTGGCGCCCAGGGCGACAACCCGGGTAGATCTTATATGCCCGACATGTATTACAGCCGTGCATACGAAGCCTATGGATATAACAACGTGGGCGGAGAAAGAGATAGCCTGCAAAAGCGGGGCATCACTTATACCGGCTTGCCGGTCAGCGGAACGGTGGCCCGGGGCGAAGAGCTGTCCTATCACCTGACCAATGATTCTGCAGGGCTGGCCGCATCCAATGCCCTGAAAAATCCATTGGATACCGCAGCCTCATCTGCAGCAGCAATGAAAGAAGCGGAGCGTTTGTATTTGATTAACTGCGGCATTTGTCATGGGACAGCCCTGGATGGAAACGGCCCTTTGTGGAACGGCGGAAACGGTCCGTACCCAACCGCACCCCGCAATTTGCTGGATGATTACACCAAAAACCTGAGCGACGGACACATGTTTCATGTGATCACCTACGGTATTCGGGCCATGGGCAGCTATGCCTCTCAGTTAAATCCGGAGCAACGCTGGTGGGTGATCAAATACATGAGGGAAAAGCAGGGCAAGGGAGCAGGAGCCAGCAGTACGGCAGCCAAAACAACCGCATCTGCAACCGATACCACCAAAACAACAAAATAATTAGCGCATAGATAAAAAGATTGTAATGACACTTAGAGAACAATACGTAATACCCAAAAAATATAATACCCTGTCCCTGGCTTTAATGGCGATCGGTGTGTTATCTATTATCATTTTGTTTATTACGCATGGCTCAAAAAGCGGTGCGGAGAACGAAGTTGCAAGAGCCAGGTTCTGGGCTTCGCTGTTGCAAAACAGCGTGTACTTTTTATTGGTCACCAATTCGGCCATGTTTTTTATTTGCGCTACGACCTTGATGTGGGGCGGATGGCAAATATCGTTTCGGCGGGTAACCGAAGCCATCTCGGCCTGTGTGCCGGTAATTGGCATCATCAGCCTGGTGGTTTTACTGGCCGTCACCTTTGGCGGCGATCATGCCATTTACCATTGGACCGATGCCGAGCATGTGAAACACGATCCCATACTGCTGGGCAAATCAGGCTTCCTGAACAAAACCTTTTTTACCGTATGGACGCTGATCTCCATTGGCGGCTGGATTTGGCTGGGCATGAAAATGCGTCAGATCTCGCACAGCATTGACCATGAGCGATTGAACGTGGAGGAAGGAAAGCGATACATGTGGAAAAACACCCTTTGGTCACGGATCTTTATGATCCTGTTTGGCCTGACCGTGATGTCGGTAACACCTTGGTTGTGGTTGATGAGCATCGACGCCCACTGGTATTCCACCATGTATAGCTGGTACACCTTTGCCAGTGCTTTTGTAGCGGGGATTGCCCTGATCACACTTTTTGTGGTGTTTTTGAAAAACAACAATTACCTGGAACTGACCAACCGCGAGCACATTCACGACCTGGGTAAGTTCATGTTTGCGTTTTCTATTTTCTGGACCTATCTGTGGTTCTCGCAGTTCATGCTGATCTGGTATGCCAACATTCCGGAGGAAACGGTTTATTTTAAAAGCCGCATGCAGGGCCCGTACCGGGGAATCTTCTTCCTAAACCTGATCATCAATTTCGTGGCGCCTTTGTTGCTGCTGATGACACGCAAGTCAAAAAGAAATTACGGAACGGTTACCATACTGGCAGTCATGATCCTGTTTGGTCACTGGCTGGATTTTTACCAAATGGTCATGCCCGGGCCGTTGATCAATCCGGAAACCAAGCAAACCTATGTGCCCTTTATGCTGCCCGATTTTGGCATTGCCCTGGGCTTTGTGGGACTGATTATGTTTGTAACGGCCAGAGCGATGGCGAAGCGGCCATTGATTGCCAAGAACCATCCGTTCTTAAAAGAAAGTATTATTCATCATACTTAAAAACTAAAAATTAAAAAGTAAAAATTCAAAACTTGAAACGTTTTTGACTTTTAGCTTTTGACTTTTTAATTAAAAATATTATGTCAACTATCTGGATAATTGTAGCGTTTATTTTGGGGTTTGTCATTGTCTTTCAAATAGCCAAGGCTAGTGAATACGTAGCCATTTTAAGAGGCGAGGACAAAACCCGTAAAGAATCAAACAGGATCAATGCGTTCATGTTGCTAGCCTTTTTGGTGGTGGGATTATTCGGCGTGTGGTATTGCAACGAAAAATTAAAGGGTAAGATCCTGCCGCCCGAAACCTCCGACCATGGGGAAAAGATCGATACCATGATCTGGATTACCCTGGCCATTACCTTTATTGTGTTTGTGGGTACCCAGATTTTGTTGTTCTGGTTTGCGTATAAGTACCAGGAGAAAGAGAACCGCAAAGCCTACTTCTTCCCGCACGACAACCGGCTTGAAGTGATCTGGACCGTGATTCCCGCCATCGTGTTAACCATTTTGGTTGGTTTTGGTTTGTACTACTGGTTCCAGATTACCGGCGAAGCGCCCAAGAACGCACAGATTGTGGAAGTTACTGGCAGCCAGTTCAAATGGGAGTTCCGCTATCCGGGCAAAGACGGCAAGCTGGGAAGAAAATATTTTAAAGAGATCGACGAAGCCAAAGGCAATCCGCTGGGACAGATCTGGAGCGATCCGGATAA
>JAEVYV010000034.1 GCA_023392575.1 Bacteroidota bacterium
GATTATACCTTCAAAAAGGGCGAACGGGTGGGCATTGTTGGGAAAAACGGGGCCGGCAAATCTACCTTCATCAACATACTGCAGGGAATCGAACCGGCAGACAGCGGAAAAATAAATATTGGCGATACGGTGGTTTTTGGCAATTATTCCCAACAGGGTTTGGTGGTCAAAGAAGACCAACGAGTGATCGAGTACGTCAAAGGCATTGCCGAAAACTTTCCCCTGGCCAATGGAGGCTCGCTAAGCGCTGCGCAGTTTTTGAATTTGTTTCTGTTTCCGCCGGAGCAGCAATATACCTATATCAGCAAATTGAGTGGAGGCGAAAAAAGAAGGTTGCATCTGCTCACCGTTTTGTTCCGCAACCCCAACTTTTTGATACTGGACGAACCCACCAATGACCTGGATCTGCCCACGCTTTCGGTGCTCGAGAATTTTTTGCTTGAGTTCGCCGGCTGCCTGCTGATCGTCAGCCACGACCGCTATTTTATGGATCGGTTGGTGGATCATTTGTTTGTGTTTGAAGGAGAGGGGAAGATCAGTGATTTCCCCGGCAATTATTCGCAGTTCCGGGAATGGGAAAAACAAAAGGAGGCCCGGGAAACGGAAGAAGTCAAGCCCCCAGTGCAGCAAAAAACAGAAACCCCGCCGGTTGTCCGCAAAAAGCTTTCGTATAAAGAGCAAAGAGAACTGGAAACCCTTGAAACGGAATTGCAGGATTTGGAAGCCGAGCGCCGGAGCATTACCGAAAAGCTGTCCGCTGCCGATTTGCCTTTCGAAGAACTGCAGCAGCTTTCGGAACGCATCGGGGTTATTGCCGGTCTGCTGGATGAAAAGGAGTTGCGCTGGCTGGAGTTAAGTGAAAAGACTTCGTAGTTTTACGTATTTGCGGTTTTAGATATTGTTCCTATTTTTACGTCAACAATCCCTCTTCCCTTTAAAAACACAGTAGGTAATCAGCTCCGATTGACTTTGGAAAACCGATTCAGTTACCTCTTAAAATACTGTGTATGAAAAAAATTTACGCCCTATTTCATGATGAA
Organism: Bacteroidota bacterium; assembly: GCA_023392575.1. Taxonomy (GTDB): domain Bacteria; phylum Bacteroidota; class Bacteroidia; order Chitinophagales; family Chitinophagaceae; genus Flavisolibacter. The sequence continues at coordinate 1,041 of JAEVYV010000034.1, forward strand.
AAGATTCAGGACACTCTGATTGTTGCCGTTGTATTGGCGATCATCGTTACGCTATCGCTGGTATTTCTGTAAAGCAGTTTGAACCAGACTTGAAAACCTGTGCATTGCTTTTCCAATGCTTGTTCGTTGCCAAACGCTAAAATAAAAATCCCGCTCTTGTAGCGGGATTTTGTAATTGTTTTCGGGTTATCTAAGAAACACCAGTTCTCTGTATTTGGGCAGATACCACTCCTTGTCGTCAACCAACAGTTCCAGCTTGTCCACGTGATAGCGCAGCTTGTCAAAGAATTTTTCTTTCACATCGGCGCAATAGGCAACGGCCTTTTCCCTTGTGTCCGTCAGGTTGTTGGCTTTTTTCCGGGCGTCAATCATTTCTATGGCCAGCTGGCTTACATGATTGATGTGTTCTGAGATTTTATTGAGTAATTGGGTGCGGTAAGAGCAGGCATTGTCCGCCAAACCGGTTTCCTTAAGGCCCTTTATGTTTTGAATCAGTATATTTTGATAGCGGATTGCTGCCGGTAATATATGGCCTGTAGCCAATTCGGCCATCAGCCGGCTTTCTATCTGAACCTTTTTAATGTATTTCTCCAACTCGATTTCGTGGCGGGCTTCCAACTCTACATGGGTGTACACGTTGTTGCTTTCAAACAAATGCTTGGCTTTTTCTGTAACCATGGCATCCAAAGCAAGCGGGGTGGTTTTTACATTGGGCAGGCCGCGTTTTTCCGCTTCTTTTTCCCATTCCTCGCTGTAGCCATCGCCTTCAAACAACACCTTCTCACTGGCCACGATATACTCCCGGATGATGTGCATGATGGCGATTTCTTTTTTCTCGCCTTTTTCAATCAACGCATCCACATCCTTTTTAAAGTTTTTCAGCGTAGCGGCCATGATGGTGTTTAAAGTGGTCATGGCATTGGCGCAGTTGTCGGACGAACCCACGGCGCGGAACTCAAACTTGTTGCCGGTAAACGCAAACGGAGAGGTGCGGTTGCGGTCGGTGTTGTCCATCAGCAATTCCGGAATGCTGCGGTGGATGTCGATCTTCAGCATGCTTTCGTCGGTTTCATCCATTTTTTCGGTCACCCTTTCTTTCACGTCATTCAACACCTTGCTTAGGTATTGGCCAATGAAAACAGAGATGATCGCCGGAGGTGCTTCGTTTGCCCCCAGGCGGTAGTCGTTGCTGGCCGATGCAATGGAAGCCCTTAAAACGTCGGCATAATCATGAACGGCTTTTATGGCGTTGACAAAAAAGGCCAAAAACATCAGGTTGGTCTTGGGGGTTTTGCCGGGGGCCAGCAAATTCACCCCTGTGTCGGTGGCCAGGCTCCAGTTGTTGTGCTTTCCGCTTCCGTTCATACCGGCAAACGGCTTTTCGTGCAGCAATACCCTTAGGTTGTGTCGGGCCGCCACACGGCTCATCACATCCATCAACAAGGTATTGTGGTCTACGGCAATGTTTGCTTCTTCAAAAATGGGCGCACATTCAAACTGGGCCGGAGCTACTTCGTTATGCCTGGTGCGAAGCGGGATGCCTAATTTATATGCTTCGTTTTCAAAATCACGCATAAAGGCATACACCCTTTCCGGAATGGAGCCAAAATAATGGTCTTCCAGTTGCTGGCCCTTGGCGGGGTTGTGGCCAAAAACGGTTCTTCCACAAGCCACCAGATCGGGGCGGGCATTGAACAAACCTGCATCTACCACAAAATATTCCTGTTCCCAGCCCAAAGTAGGGGTAACCCGGGTGATGTTTCTGTCGAAATAATTGCAAACGTCGGTAGCTGCCCGGTTTACCGCTTCCAGGGCTTTCAGGAGCGGCGCTTTGTAATCCAGCGACTCGCCGGTGTAGGAAACAAATATGGTGGGAATGCAAAGCGTCTTTCCGGTGCCAATATCCATAATGAAGGCCGGAGAGGAAGGGTCCCAGGCGGTGTATCCCCTTGCTTCAAAGGTGGCCCGCAGGCCTCCGCTGGGAAAAGAAGAAGCATCGGGTTCTTGCTGAACCAGGGCATCGCCTTCAAACTGCTCGATCGGGGTGCCGTCGCTTTTGAGGGTAAAAAAGGAATCGTGTTTTTCGGCTGTGGTCCCGGTGAGGGGTTGAAACCAATGGGTAAAATGCGACACACCTTTGCTTTCGGCCCAGGCCCTGATGCCATTGGCAATTTGGGCGGCCATGGAGCGGTCGATTTTTTGGCCGGCCTTAATGGACGCCATCAGGCTTTTGTAGGCCTCGTCGCTTAAAAAGTGGCGGGCTACCTGGTGGGTGAATACATTTTCGGCAAAGATTGCTGTGATTTTAGTAGAGGCCTCTGTTTGCGCCTTCTCTGAGCTCAGAAGGTTGTTTAGAGCTGTAAAACGAAGCGACATATAGGAGTATTT
>JAEVYV010000066.1 GCA_023392575.1 Bacteroidota bacterium
GCCGACCGCATGAAGAAGGATTTTTCTCCTACCCTGCTGGACTTTGGTCCTGTGCAGATTTTCCTGGCCCGGCATTTTGGCTTTTGTTATGGAGTGGAAAACGCCATCGACATTGCTTTTCGCACCATAGAAGAAAACCCCGGCAAGCGGATTTTTTTGTTAAGCGAAATGATCCACAACCCCCAGGTCAATGCCGACCTTCAGGCCAGCGGTGTTCAATTTTTGCAGGACAACCTGGGCCAACAGATCATTCCGTTTGAAAGCCTAACCGCAGAAGACATTGTACTGATTCCGGCCTTTGGCACCACCCTGGCCATTGAAAAAAAACTAAAAGAAATCGGGATCCGGGTGGAAGCGTACAACACCACTTGTCCGTTTGTAGAAAAAGTGTGGAACCGCAGCGAGGCCATCGCCAAAAACCAGTATACCATCATTATTCACGGCAAGCCCTCCCATGAAGAAACCCGGGCCACCTTTTCGCATGCCGCCGCCAATGCGCCTTCGGTTGTGGTAAAGGACATGCAACAAACCGTAGAACTGGCCAAATACATTAGCGGTGAAAAACCGGCAGACCAGTTTTACACAGAATTTCAAAATCAATATTCCGAAGGTTTTGACATTAACCGGGACCTGCAGCGGATTGGCGTGGTTAACCAAACCACCATGCTGGCCAGCGACACACAAGCCATTGCCGATTACCTGAAGCAGGTGATGATTGCCCGCTACAACCTAACCGAAGAAAACATCAAAGATCGTTTTGCCGATACCAGAGACACGCTCTGTTATGCAACCAACGACAACCAGACCGCCGTAACCGGAATGCTGGAAGTGGACGCAGACCTGGCCATTGTTGTTGGCGGCTACAACTCGTCCAACACATCGCACCTGGTGGAGCTTTGCGAAGAAAAACTACCTACCTATTTTATCAACAGCGAGGAAAAGCTGCTTTCGCCCGGCACCGTTATGCACTACCATTTTCATGCGCATTCGGAACTGATTACGGAAAACTATTTACCCAAAAAGCAACCCGTAAAAATTCTGGTAACCAGCGGGGCATCCTGCCCGGATGCATTGGTAGAAGGCGTCATAAAAAAACTGGCGGGATTTTATGAAAGCAGCACACCAATCGAGAAAATAACAGATCAGTTTACCAGCTGACAAGTCGAAGCAATTAATTCTTTATTGCCAAGCTGCACCTGCCACCTGAGTGGTAACTTTGAAGAAACTTAACTATATGAAAAAGCTACTTCGGTTAACCGTTCTTGCTACTTTATTTTTTTTAGCGGCCTGCGGCGGTAACAAAGAACAAAAAACAGGTACTGCCAATCAACCAGAACAAGTCCCCGCAAATGTTTCCAATACCGTGGAACTAACGGCAAACGATCAGTTGAAATTTGACAAAACAGAAATCACTGTCAAAGCCGGTCAAAAAGTTACCCTTACTTTAAAAAACATAGGCACCATGCCCAAGGAGTCCATGGGACACAATTTTGTTCTCCTAAAAGACGGCACCGATCTGGACGCTTTTGAAAAGGAAGCCATGCAGGCACCGGAACATATTCCTGCAGGCAATCCGGCTGTTGTGGCGCACACCAAACTTCTGGGCCCCGGCGAATCCGACACGATTGAATTTACCGTGCCGGCAGGTGATTATACCTTTATTTGCAGTTTTCCCGGTCATTACAAAACCATGTTGGGCATATTAACTGCGGTGTAAACTAGTGTTCGCATTTTATCTGCCGCAGCAGCAAGTTGCCTTAATGCCCAAATTGCTGTCAAGGCATCAATCGTGAGCCGGCAGACGTGAAACGTGAGACAGAAGCAGTAACCTTTTCTCTTCTATCATCTGTCATCTATCATTTGCTCTCTGCCTTCTTGATAACTCTTTGGTATCAAGAAGGCTCCTTAAACAAAACAGGCCGGACAAAATCCGGCCTGTTGAATAGAAACACAATGAATTTATAATCGGCTCTGTTACCCCGCAACTCAATGAGCAATATCGCCGGTCAGGTGTTGTCCTTTTTTTGAAGGTACATAAGGCTTTTTATACAACTTCTCGTAATACTCTTCCGCCATGCGGTTGCTGTCAAACTGAATTTGCACGTCCCGCATGCCATTTTTTACGATCTGCCTCCAGGTATTGGGATTCTCGTAGTACAAAGGCAAAATTTCCGTATTGAGTATTTTGTAGATCTGGTCCAGATCATATTGATCCTGATCCTGCACCGTCATCTTCGCGTATTCAACCGGCGGAACAACAAAACCATTGTTTCCGTGATGCACAAACTCGGGTATCCATCCGTCGTTGGTTGAAAAATTAACCGCGCCGTTCATGGCCGCTGTCATGCCGCTGGTGCCCGAGGCTTCCCTGGGCACCCGGGGGTTGTTCAACCAGCAATCGGCCGCTTGTTTCAAGCGTTTGGACAAGGCCAGCTCATACCCCACCAGCACCGCTACGTTTTTATAATTTTTGCTTAGATGCACCAAGTGGTTGAATTCGGAAATGGCCGGGTAATCAACCGGATACGGCTTTCCGGCCCAAATGATTTGCACCGGGTATTTTGAATTCTGGAGCAGTGCTTCAAACCTTTCCTTGTCGCTAGCGATCAGTCCGGCTCTTTTGTAACCGGCAAAGCGGCGGGCCCAGACGATTGTAAAAACGTTGGGATCAAAAAGTTTTCCGGTCTGGTCTGCCACAATTTCAAAAGCCCTTTTCTTCATCCATTTTTTCCGGTCATCGAAAACCGCATCGTTTCCTTCTTCGCCGGCCCGGTATAGTTGTTTGTCCGACCAATAGCGCCAGTTTTGGGCATTGGTAATGGCTTCGATCGGACAGATATTGTCATATTTTTCCCACATGTGCCGGGACACCACGCCGTGCAGTTGCGAAACCCCGTTTGCAATTCGGGCAAAGCGCAGCGCCGCCAAAGAATGGTTGAACTGGTCATCCGGCATCCCCGTTAGTTCTTTCACTTCATCAACCGACAGGCCGCAGAAATAACTCATTTTATGACAGAGGTAGATGTCGTGTATTTCGTTGCCGGCTTCTTCGGGTGTGTGTGTGGTAAATACCAGGCGCTTTTTTACTTCTTCTTTTTTTCGGCCAAACTTTTGGTACAAATAAAAAGCCGCCGATACCCCGTGTGCTTCGTTCAGATGATACACGTCGGGATTAAAACCGATTTCGTCGAGCAACTTGGCGCCACCTACACCCAGTAAAATAAACTGGGCCACTTTGGTGGCCACGTTGGCATCGTATAAACGATGCGTGATGGTTTGGGATATGTAATCGTTCTCGGGAATGTCCGTGGTCATTAAAAAGAACGGGGCGGCGTTAAACGTCAGCGGCGGCAGGTACATGACCTTTACCCAAACCGGATGTTCATGAATGGTTACTTCAAATTTGATTCCGGTGTCCTGCAGGAAGCTGTATTGTTTTTCCATCCAGGTCACCTGCAGGGTTTGGTCCTGGTTGCGGGCCTGATCGTAATATCCATATTTCCACAAAATACCAATCCCAATAAGGTTTTGGCGAAGCTCAAAGGCACTTCGCAAATGAGAACCGGATAAAAATCCCAACCCTCCACTGTAAATCTTCAACGGCTGGTGAATGGCAAATTCCATAGAGAAATAAGCCACCTTTTTTGCATACCGCTCATCCACCGGATAAGGAACTTTAAATGATCGAAAATCCATTTTTTGTCTTTTATAGCTGGGCAAAGTAAAGAAATATAAATAAACCGTGTGGGAATGACACAATAAGAGTGCCTTATTTCTTTTTGGTCTTTCTGGCTGCTGGCTTGGGTTTGGCCTCTTTTTTCCTGGTAAAGCTGCCCTCAAGTGTGCAATCCAATCCCCGGTGATTGCCGCAACCCTCTACTTCCTTTAGTGTAACTGTGGACGCCGTAAAGGCAAACTCCAGCACACAGGGGTCGCCGCCGTGCCGGTAAACAGCCCTGGTAGAAGAAGTAAACAGAATTTCCCCCTTTAATTCGCCAATGCATTGCCCGTCGTTTTTTTCCAGGTGCACAAAGGCCAGTGCCTGATTAGCGATCCGCCCGTCCCGGATGGAAACTAGATTTCTTTTCCCTTTTACATAGTCTCCTGCAAACTTCCGGGTACGGGGCAACGTATCAATGGGATTAATAATATCGGCGTTCCCCTCATCCAGGGCATCGGTCATGATCAGGGAAAACTGCCTGGCTTCGGCATTATACACAAATACATTTTTGCCTTCCCCCACCACTTCGTTGTTCTTTTTTCGTGTGACGTTCCGGGAAATGGTGTAGGACTTGTCAATGGTGGTGTTTTGCGAAGTACTTGCATCGTCGTCCGGCACCAAAAACGGGAAGGTGACGGCGTAATTTCCTTTCTCGTCAAAGCCCACCAAAAGCGCCGCCTTCTTGCTGCCGCTAAACGCCTTTACCAAAAAATACGTTTCGGCTTTCGGCACCTGTATTTTCGCCAGGGGCGTGTATTTGATCTTGCTTCCTTTTGAAAAAATCTTGTTTTTGATGGAGTCGGGAATGAAGCCGGCAAATTCAGAAGACCGTATCGTGGTGGTGTCGCTTTGTTTGTTCAGGCCGCTGTCGGTCAGTTGATAGGGTACCGTTCCCTGCGGAAACAGTTTTGCAAAACCCTCGTAACTAAAGCCCTTTTCCTGTTCTGCCT
>JAEVYV010000121.1 GCA_023392575.1 Bacteroidota bacterium
TGCTCAAACGTCGCGATCATTTTCACGAAAAGATTGAAAAAGTGATCCGGGAAAAGTTCACGGCTCTGCAATCCTCTGTGGAATGGAAATTTGCCGAAGTAGCCTGGGATTACCTCAGGCAATCGGAAACCCTAACCATTACAAAGAATGTTGCGTTTGAAAATGTGTACCCTTTGTACGGCGCCATCGACATTCGAAATTCCTCGCTGGAAAGAAGTCATGCCATTCAAAAAGATTTGAAGCAGCACCTGGTGCTGGTGGAAGACACACTGAAGCGGCTGCAATCCATAATCCAACTTCCCTTGCTGGAAGGACTCGAGTTCAAAAACAGCAGTCTGAAAGATTCTATTGAACTAAGCCTAACGGCGGAGGAAGAAATAAGAATCAATGAGTTTTTGGGCAACGAAGTGGAACCCGTCTTTCAACATTTACGAAAGAGCAATGATGCGGCGCAACAAATCGTTGATGATTACTGCCACACCGTAAAAAACTACGGCAGCTACCTGTACCGCCACCGCCATGAGTACGAAGAAACAGTAGCCCGCATCAACGATGCCGTTTTAAGCTACCTGGAAAAAGAAGAGGAGTTGGTACAAAAATCCTATCCGCATTATTTTGAAAAGTACCGCACCGACGGTATTGAATATAATATTTACATCGGGCAGTCCATTGCCCCCAATTACCCTTTCGATTTGCTGTATTTAAAAAACATCCGGTTGTGGCAACTGCGGTCCATGGCCGAAGCGGCGCAGGTAACACATAGCCTGTTGCCCCAACTAAAAGTGCCGCTGCAAACCACGCAGTTGATCCTGATTCACAACCAACCCATTACCATCAGTTTTCGAAGGGACGAAAGAAAATTTGATGTGGAGGGCTCGTACAACATCCGTTACGAGATCATTAAAAAACGGCTGGACAAAGTGCACATCAGGGATACGCATGAACGCCTAACGCAACCCGGGAAGATTGCCCTGGTTTATTCCAACCAAAAAGAAGCCCAGGAATACGAAGAATACCTTCTTTTCCTGCAAAAGAAAAACGTGCTGAAGCCCGGGATTGAATTATTGGAGCTGGAAGAACTCCAGGGCGTTAAAGGCTTAAAAGCCCTGCGGGTGGAAATCAATTTTGAAAACCATCCGGTTTAAAGCATCAGGACCGCCGGAAAAGAGCCACCCTTGTTTTGCGGATCTGCCGTTCGGCCCTATGGCGCAGTTGTTCGTGGTGCACAAACCATCCGCCCACCGCACCAATAATGCTGCCCAGAGCGATATCCAGCAGGCGGGCAAAAATTAATTGATTTGGGTCGGCCGTTAAAGCACTGCCGGCTTCTGCCAAAAAAATGGTCATAGGCGTAATGAAAATAACCGCCAGTCCGTAGTGCCGCACCACCAGCATTTCAATAATAAACTGAAGCACAAAGATGCAAATACATATGCTCAGGGGCGTTAGGTGCAATTGCAGTAACAACCGGGCCAGTCCCAGGCCCACCAATGTTCCCAGTATACGGTGGAAGCTTCGTTGCCACACATGGTTTAAACTCACGCCCTGCATGACCGCAGCACAGGAAATGGGCACCCAATAGGGGTTGTCCAGTTTTAGCAGGTGCCCTATCAGCAAAGACCCGCCCATGAACACACCAATGATGGTGGCCTCAACCATACTGGCGTATTTGCTTTTTCTGATGACGATGGTTTGTTTTTGGGGCGGATGCTTTCGTACAATGTACAGGCTGTAGAAAAATGCCAGCACACAAGCCAGCATTCCCCCCATTCCAATCAATCCGACTTTTGTAGGAATGCTCATCAGATCGAAGGGCATGCAACTGGCAATGGAAGCCAGCATGATAAAAAAGAAGCTTCCCGGCGGTTTCATCCGGAAAAAGCTCACCACCCAATGCACACTAAGGGCAAACAAGCCAAAGACTACGGAAGAAACAACGGGGTTGAAACTAAACACCACGCCAATGGCAAAAGAAATCATGAACCCAAAAGAACAGGCCAAAAGGGTGATCATCCGGTTGGCTACAGAAGTGGACGGCAGGTACAAAATCACCAGGCCGGCCATGCAGGAGAGAATTCCATAATCCAGCTTGTGGTAGTACAAGCCAATGAGCAGCGGCAGGCCCGAACACAGGGAAGCCAGCAAAGGGATATGCCAGAGTCTTTCTGTTTTCCGCAACTCAAATAACGATTTGAGCATACCATTCACCAAACTCCTTGCATTATTGCCCATCTTCATTGATTGAATTCCCACAGAGCGGTAAGGCCTTCGGACAATAAAGGTACGTGTAGGCTTAAATGAATCCGGCTCAAAAAAAGAAGACCGTTCGGCGACGGTCTTCTTTCCAGCTGTTTGTTTAATAGGCCCGGGCAAACAAGACCCTTTGCTTTGAGGGTTTGCCGGTTAAGATGCACTTGCCTTCCTCCATTTCGTTATTTAACGGAATGCAGCGTATGGTGGCCTTGGTTTTATCTTTGATCGCCTCTTCGGTTTCAGCCGTGCCATCCCAATGCGCCGAAACAAAGCCACCCTTCTCGTCCAGCACCTTTTCAAACTCTTCCCAGGTATCGGCTTTGGTGGTGTGCTCTTCCCGGTAAGCCTTTGCCTTATTAAAAAGACTTTGCTGAATATCGTTCAGCAGGTTTTGTATATATGCGGCAATGCCGTCCAGCGAAACACTTTCCTTCGCCCTGATATCCCGCCGGGCCACTTCCACTACATTGTTCTGCAAATCTCTTGCGCCCAGGGCCAAGCGCACCGGAACGCCTTTCATCTCGTATTCAGCAAATTTCCATCCGGGCCGGGCGTTGTCATTATCATCGTATTTAACCCGAATGCCAAGAGCCTTTAGCTGCTGCATGATTTCATCGGCCTTGGCTGCTATTTGTGCCCTTTGTTCTTCGCCTTTGTAAATGGGAACGATCACCACCTGCAAGGGGGCAATGCGGGGAGGCAACACCAGGCCGTCGTCGTCGCTGTGCGCCATCACCAGCGCCCCGATCAAACGGGTGCTAACGCCCCAGCTGGTGGCCCAAACGTATTCCTGCTGGTTTTCTTTATTCAGAAATTTCACATCAAAGGCCTTGGCGAAGTTCTGTCCCAAAAAATGTGAGGTACCAGCCTGCAAGGCCTTTCCATCCTGCATCAGGGCCTCAATGCAATAGGTGTCTTCGGCGCCGGCAAACCGTTCGCTTTCGGTTTTTACCCCACGAACCACGGGCAACGCCATGAACTCTTCGGCAAAATGGGCATACACCTCCAGCATTTGCCTGGTTTCGGCTATGGCTTCATCAGCGCTGGCATGGGCGGTATGGCCTTCCTGCCACAAAAACTCGGCGGTACGCAAAAACAAACGGGTACGCATTTCCCACCGCACCACATTGGCCCATTGATTAATGAGCAAAGGAAGATCGCGATAAGATTGGATCCAGTCTTTATAGGTGTTCCAGATTATGGTTTCGCTGGTGGGGCGAACGATGAGTTCTTCTTCCAGTTTGGCTTCGGGATCAACCACCACGCCGCCTCCGTTGGGATCATTCTTCAACCGGTAATGCGTAACCACAGCGCATTCCTTGGCAAAGCCTTCCACGTGGGCGGCTTCTTTGCTTAAAAAGCTTTTGGGTATGAACAGCGGAAAGTAAGCGTTAACGTGACCGGTATCCTTGAACATTTTGTCCAGTGCATCCCGCATGTTTTCCCACAGGGCAAACCCGTAGGGCTTAATCACCATGCAACCGCGAACGGCGGAATAGTCGGCCAGTCCGCCTTTAATAACCAAATCATTATACCATTGCGAGTAGTCCTGGCTTCTTGATGTAATCTCTTTGCTCATAGTTCTGTGATAGTTTCTTGTTCCTGTTTTTTTGTTTCTGGTAGCCCTGAATCCTGCTTGCTACGCGGAAAATATTTCTGACCTTTGGGCCAGAAAAACAAACCAGAAAGCAAAAACACAATTATCTTTTGTTTAACAGCAAATTGCAGAAATTTACTGTGGGATGGCAAAAGTAACATTAACCTCTAAAATATCTGCCATGAAATCATATCTACCAATACTTTCCTTTGCAATTCTTTTCGCCAGTTGTACGTCAGCATACAAATCCGGTCAAACCCCCGACGATGTTTACTTCTCTCCTGCCCGTCCACAGGACGAGTATGTGCGGGTGGAGAACAACAACCGCAAATACTACAGCGATGACGATTACCGCGACGACCGCTACCTGCGCATGAAGGTGCTGGACCGCCGCTGGTCGATGCTGGATGATGGTTATGCATATGGTTACCGCTATGGCTACAATTACTATCCCACTCTTTCCTACGGTTACTACAGTTCGTGGAATCCAGCTCTTATGTGGAACTATTATTACAATCCCTATTGCACATACAATAATGTGATCATCACCAACCCAAAGGCAGCCGTATACAACAAACCCCGCAGTTTCAACCTGCATGTGTTTGACAATACGGTGAACCCCACCAATCCCAAAGCATATACGCCTGCCAACCCCAAAGGCTATTATTCCGGATCGGCAAACAGCGGCAACTACAACAACAGCGGCACGAACGCCGGCGGATTTTTGCGAAATATTTTCAGCGGCTCTGAAAGCAACTCAGGCTCAGGCAATTCCAAAACCTACAGCAGCGGATCTTCTTCCATTAATTCTTCAGGCGGTTCTTCCATTTCAGGCTGTTCG
>JAEVYV010000127.1 GCA_023392575.1 Bacteroidota bacterium
ATATCCCTGCTCCCCTATAGCGCTTTTTATACTATGTTCTGCATTCACTTTTTGTAAACCGGCGTTCGTACTTTCAAAAGCCGACAAAAAGGCTACAATTACACCAGCCAATGCCCCACCAGCCACCAGACCCGTTGCAAACAAATTTCCTTTGCCCAAATCTTCTTCTTCCGGCGCCACTTTAATGCCTCTTCTTTTTTCCCGCATTTCAACCAGGCCACGGATGGCACCGCCAATAAAAATAGGAAGTGTTGTAGAAAGGGGCAGGTAGGTTCCTACCGCAAATGAAAGCGATTTGATACCGCATAATTCTAACGTAATAGCAATAAAAACACCTACCAATACAAACTGCCAATCCAGATTAAAAGACAAAATGCCTTTGATCAAGGTGGCCATCAGGGTTCCCTGTGGCGCCGGGTACTTGTCTGTGCCTATGGCATGTGTAATTCCCTGAGCGGCCATTTCAACCGTTGGCGTATCCAATATTTTTATAGTGGCACCGATGGCTATAGAAGAAACAATGGCACCAACAAAAAGGGCTATTTGTTGATTTTTGGGGGTAGCGCCAACAATGTAACCTGTTTTAAGGTCCTGCGAAGTAGCGCCGGCATTGGCTGCAGCAATACAGATCATTCCACCAACAATGAGGGCCATGGGTTCATAAAAATACCCGGTCCATTTTACCGCTATAAAAATTAAACAGGTACCCATCAACGTGGCAATGGTCATCCCCGAATTCGGGTTGTTGGAAGAACCGATCAAACCTACAATGCGTGATGAAACGGTAACAAAGAAGGCTCCAAAGATGATTACCAAAACACCCAATAATAATTTGCTTCCGATGTTTTGTCCGGGTATTAAAGTAGAAGGCATCAGGGCCACACAAAGAACCAGGATGAGGCTCCCAATGCCCACGACCTTGATAGAAAGATCTCTTTCCGTTCTTGGTACGCTTTCTTCATTTACTCCTTCTACACCCGATTTCTTTAAGGAACCAATGCTGCCTTTGAAAGAAGAAATAATGGTGGGAATGGTTTTGATCAAGGTGATAAAGCCACCTGCTGCCACGGCCCCGGCACCAATCTGGCGCACATAAGCCCGGTAAATAGCATCGGGCCAATCCGAAAAATTGTGTGTCACCGGGTCCCATCCTCCGGTGCCGCCGGGCTTTGAGAGATCAGCTATGTAGCCCAGTTTATGCAACTGTGCCGCCACCACATCCGCACTCACCAGGGAAGATAATAGCGGAATAAAAACAAACCAGCTCAGTACCCCACCCGCCACCAGCACGCCGGCTATCCGCGGACCAATGATATAACCCACGCCCAAATATTCCGGTGTAATCTCTCCGCTTAAGCGTGCCGAAGGAAAAAACTTTTGCGCCTGTGTGGTAGCAAACCTTGGCACTTCGGCCACCACATGAAATACTTTTTGCAAAGCTGCGTAAGCCGCAGCAAAGCCCAATCCTAGGAAAGCCGTCTTGGCGAACTCTCCGCCCCGTTCCCCGGCTTTCAACACCGAAGCACAGGCCGTGCCTTCGGGGTAAGGAAGCACCCCGTGTTCATTTACGATGAGTGATTTGCGCAGCGGGATCATCATGAGCGTTCCCAGCATACCGCCAAAAATGGCCAGTATTAAAATGGTGAAATAATTAAAATAGTTGGCACTTGCCGGTTCACTTAAAAACAAAAAACCCGGCAGGGTAAATACCACACCCGCTGCAATGCTTTCGCCCGCCGAACCCGTGGTTTGAATGATATTATTTTCAAGAATGGTGGTTTTTAAAAACCGCCTTCCCAGGGTGATGGCAATAACAGCAATGGGTATGGAAGCCGACACCGTGAGTCCTGCCTTCAGCGCCAAATACACAGTAGAGGCTCCGAAAATAATTCCAAAGGCAGCACCCGTTAAAATGGATTTGAGAGTAAACTCGGCCATCTTTGTTTCCGGTCCTATGAAGGGTCGGAATTTGGTTTTTTGTTCAGCCATACAGCAATTAGATTAGTTAAAGCATTAAATGTAAGCAATAAATAAAAAGAGGCGCTCGGTAGTGAACGCCCCTTTTTATTTTGCAGCGGAATGATCACTTCACTCCTTTTTCGCTCATGATTTTGTTCAGCCAGCGCAGCATGGCAAAACACACAATGGCAGCAGCCATCAGCAAAATAAAATTCAACCAAAAATAATTGGCTTTGTTATCATAGTTATCCCACATGGTGGCCAATACTCCCGATAATTTATTACCGATGGAGGTAGAAAGAAACCAGCCTCCCATCATCAAAGAAGTGATGCGCACAGGACTAAGCTTTGAAACAAGGCTCAAGCCCATGGGGCTCAGCAACAGTTCGCCTATGGTAATCACTCCATAACTGCTAATCAACCACAGCACACTGGCTTTTTCCGTTCCGTTTTTGCTGGCGTACACGGCCCCTACCATTACCAATGCCGACAGGGCGGAAACAAAAAGCCCAAAGGCAATTTTGGTTGCCGTAGATGGTTCCCTGTTTCTTCTTCGCAGCGCCGTAAAAAAGGCAACGATCAAAGGCGTTAAAATAATCACCCAAGCGGGGTTAATAGACTGGCTCAGGTTTGTGGCCCATAAACTTACTTCACTGCCATCTTCGGGTTTATCCACTTCGGCAACGTTTCTAAAATAAGTGGGGTAATTGTATTCTTTAACCACCTTGCCGTCTTCTTTCTGCAAACGGAACTGTTCGTCATAAACCGCTACTGAATCTTTTTTATAGGCAAGCGGTTGCGATTGTTTTAAAGAATGAAAAACAGTTTCCGTGGTGCCGGTTACCGAACGGTCGGTATAGCGGTCGGCCCAGGTATTCAGCGCCGATCCGTTTTGCTTGAACACCGCCCAAAAAAGAATCACTACCGCGAAAATGGCCAGCAGGGCCGCGATGGGTCGTTTTTCCTCCGGCTTGGCCTTGAAATAAAGCGAAGCATAAAAATACAGAACAGGAATACAGGCAAAGATGAAGGCATCGGTGGAATCGGAACCAACCAGCGTTCCGGGGATCAACCATCCAATGACTCCTGCCACAACCGCAGGGAACAGGATCAGCATCACGATCCGGGTCATGGACATATCGTTTTCACCCACACCTTTTTTAATGTCGTAGGCCTTGTAGTGCCTGGTGCCAATTACAAAAATGAGCACGCCGATAAACATGCCGATCCCCGCTGAAAGAAAAGCATATCCCCAACCAAAAGCAGCATAAAGCGCAGCACTGATAAAATTGCAAATGAAGGCGCCGATGTTGATGCCCATGTAAAAAATATTATAGCCGTCATCTTTCTGATCCTTGTACTGTGGGGTGGAATATACATTCCCCAGCAGGGTGGAAATATTGGGTTTGAAAAAACCATTACCCACAATCACCAGCACCATGGAAATGTACAGAGTGGTCAGACTGTGAATGAACATTAAACAATAGCCGATGCCCATCATCAGGCCGCCGGCAATGATGGACTTGCGGTAGCCCAAATACCGGTCGGCCAACAAACCGCCCAAAAAAGGGGTTAAAAACACCAGAGCAATGAAGGTGCCATAGAGATCCGCTGATTCGGCTTCGGTCATGGCAAAACCGGTTTTTACATCTTTAAGATATAATGTAAAAATGCCGATCATCAAGTAATAACCGAAACGTTCCCACATCTCGGAAAAAAATAAAAATGGAAGTGCCTTAGGATGGTTTTTAAACATAGTGGAAGTATTAAAAACAAAAGGAGTTGACGAATCAACTCCTTTTGAAAATTAAAAAAGAAATTAAGCGGAACCGGTTTTTTCCTTTACGATTGCATTGAGGGATTTGAGCCGGGCAAAAATGAGGATGCCACCGATAAAGGCTGCAACAACCAGGATCATAAAGAACATTTTCTTGTCGGTGAAATCATCCCAGAAACTGGTCATCACCCCGGCTACTTTTCCGCCAATGGAAGTGGACAAAAACCACCCGCCCATTAACAAGGCCGTAAGACGGGCCGGCGCCAGCTTTGACACAAGCGACAGGCCTATGGGGCTCAGGAAAATTTCGCTGATCGTAAAAATAAAATAGGTCAGCCACAGCCACAGCGGCGAGGCCTTGTGTGTATAAATGGAAGGTACCGACAGGATGGCAAACACCATCACCAGGGACGAAAGCCCAGAAATAAACAAGGCCATCCCAAACTTGGAGGCGGTAGTAGGTTCTTTACCCCTTTTGCGTAACCAACCAAAAAACGGCACAAAAAACAACGTCAATAATACAATAAACAAGGGATTGAGCGACTGGAACAATTCGGTGTTGGCCAGTTTGGTTTCCCCGTGCGGCCGGTTTTCCAGCGGCACATTATTAAAATAGGGATCGGGGCCCATGATCTGCACATCTTTTCCGGTTTCGTCTTTTACATTCACCAGGTATTGATC
>JAEVYV010000212.1 GCA_023392575.1 Bacteroidota bacterium
GGGCAGGACGTAATAGATATCAACAACGATGGGTTAGCGGATGTGGTGGAACTGGACATGAATCCCGAAGATAATTACCGAAAGCAAACCATGATGAACGCCAGTAATTATCAAACATACCAAAACAGCGATTTCTATGGCTACCAGTACCAATACGTACGCAATACCCTTCAATTGAACCTGGGGCCAAGGCCAAATGGTGATTCCATTGGCGATCCGGTGTTTGCAGATATTGGTTTTTTTGCCGGAATTGCAGAAACAGACTGGAGCTGGACTCCCCTTGTTGTTGATTTTGACAACGATGGCTTCAGGGATATTGTTGTTACCAACGGGTTCCCCAAAGATATTACCGACCATGATTTCATTGCTTTTCGGCGGCAGTCTTCAACCATCGCCAGCAAGGCATACACTTTATCGCAAATTCCCGAAGTGAAAATTGCCAATTACGGCTATAGGAACAATGGCAACCTGACTTTCGGAGACGTTACAAAAGACTGGGGCCTTCATGCCCCATCTTTTATCAATGGTGCCGTTTACGTTGATTTGGATAATGATGGCGACATGGATATGGTCATGAATAATATTAATGACGAAGCGCTGGTTTATGAAAATACCTTGGTGGGCAGTAAAAACAAAGGGCAAAACTCTTTGAGTGTTAAATTACTTGGAGATTCTTTGAATAAAAACGGCTTCGGTGCCTGGATTGAACTTTACTACGGTAAACAAAGACAGGTGTATGAGCAAACGCCCTATAGGGGTTATCTGTCTTCTGTTCAACTAAACCCGCATTTTGGGTTGGGCGCAGTAGAAAAGGTAGACTCTGTGGTGGTAAAGTGGCAGAACGGAAAGAAACAGGTGTTGTATGGTGTGGCGGCAAACCAGGTAGTGACGGTGGACATCGCAAAAGCAAATGAGACCCACCGCTGGACGGTACCAGCTACCACCAACGCGTGGTTTAAAGAACTGAATGATTCGGCAGGGCTCCGTTTTGACCATGAGGAAAAGGATTTTATTGATTTTGACATCCAAAAGCTTTTGCCGCATAAACTGTCAGAGTACGGCCCGGCATTGGCGGCAGGAGATGTTGACGGCAATGGTTTGGATGATGTGGTCTGCGGTGGTTCTTTGTTTTACAGCGCCCAGGTGTTTCTTCAGCAGCCGAACGGACGGTTTCGTCAAAAAAGCTTGTTGGCTGACATTGAAGTTAAAGACAAAAAGTCCGAGGATTTAGGTCTGTTGTTGTTCGATGCCGATGGGGATGGCGATCTGGATTTGTACATTGCCAGCGGTGGATACGAAGCCAAATGCAATACGGCTGCTTATCAGGATCGCTTTTATGTGAATGATGGAAAAGGCAATTTTCGTCTAGAGCATCTGGCCTTGCCCGAGAACTTTACAAGCAAATCCTGTGTTCGGGCGGCCGATTTTGATGGGGACGGCGATCTGGATTTGTTCATTGCCGGCCGTGTTGAGCCGTGGAATTACCCCAAGCCGGTTTCCAGCTTTATTTACCGCAATGATTCCAAAAACGGCGTGATAAAGTTTACGGATGTTACCGCCAGCATTGCGCCATCCCTGCAAAATATTGGTTTGGTTTGCGATGCTTTGTGGACGGATTACGATAATGATGGCTGGCCCGATCTGCTGTTGGCAGGCGAGTGGATGCCCCTGACCTTTTTGAAAAATGAGCAGGGTAATTTTCGAACGATAAATACCGCTCCGCAACTGGCACAAAGCCTGGGTTGGTGGAATAGCATTGTTCCGGGTGATTTTGATAACGATGGAGACATGGACTACATCGTGGGCAATATGGGCGAGAACACATTTTATCGGGGCAATACGCAGTATCCCATATCTATTTACGCCAAGGATTTTGATAGGAACGGCGTTTTGGAATGCATTACCACAAAATACATAAAGGACAAAGAAGGAGTTTTGCGGGAATACCCAACGCATGTAAGGGATAATGTGGTAGATCAGATGCCCTTTATAAAAAAGCGTTTTTTGACCTATAAGGCTTTTGCGGAAGCCAGCTTTGACCAGCTTTTTACTACTGAAGAGAAGGACGGTGTTTTATCGCTAAAGGCCAACAGCTTTAAAAGTGTATATCTGGAAAACAAGGGCAACGGTGGCTTTGAAATGCATGCGCTTCCAAAGGAGGCACAATGGGCCCCGCTGAATGGCATGGTGGCAGACGATTTTGACGGCGATGGGAATTTGGACGTGGTCATCAATGGCAACGATTACGGCACCGAGGTATCCGTGGGCCGGTATGATGCGTTGAATGGCTTGCTGCTGAAGGGAGATGGGAAGGGGGGCTTTGTTCCCCTCACCATGTTGCAAAGCGGTATTTTTATTCCGGGCAATGGAAAAGCTTTGGTAGGGCTTCGCGGTGCAAAGGACCGCTACTTGCTGGCTGCCAGTCAAAACCGGGGTCCGTTAAAAGTGTTTGGGTTAAACAAACAGGCTAAAATAATTCCGCTAAAAGCTACGGATGTAAGCGCTGTTATCCGGTATAAAAATGGGGGAATGCAAAAAAGAGAGTTTTATTGTGGTACGTCGTTTTTGTCCCAGTCCGGCAGGTTTTTATTGGTGAATGACTCTATACGCTCAATCGAAGTGTTTGATCGCAAGAATAGCAAGCGAAAACTGGATCCGAATTAGACTCTGATCATAAAACGGGTTATTCTCGATAATAGCTATGGGCAAAATCTCCAGAGCAAACGATTAATCCAGGCAACCCTGGCCTGCCTGAAGCAGCCAAAAACCGGCAATGAGCCAAGGCTCCCCGATTGTATAGCTGCTGCCAAACCTTTAGATCAAAACAGCTTGATCCTTCACGCAGATTCTTTATTCAGTCTTCTGCCTGCTTTTTGAATTCATTTGTCAGGCATTCTTGGGTAGTGATGTGTGCAAGCAAAGTCATTTTGTCTGCCCATTGGCTTGATTTTTCGAACCGGTTGTCGCAGAAAGGGCACTCGTTTAGCAACTCTTCATTAAGGGTATATGCTTATTTTATTGTAGGGGTAAAATGGTAAATAAATTTAATTTATTTACAGAAAAAAGTTAATTTAATACCTCTAAACGACGCTGCTATGCTAAAAGAAAACACCAAGAAACTACTGGCATTTGTAGTCAGCTCCCTCATTTTTATTCTTCAAGTTCGTGCACAAACGCATCCTGTAACCGGAACTATAAGTGATCAGACAGGCAAAGGAGTGCCTGGGGTAACGGTAACGGTAAAGAGTACGGGCCTTTCCACGCAAACCGATGCCAGTGGCAGCTACCGCATTAATGCCCTAGACAATGACGTTCTGATTTTTACTTCTGTGGGTTTTGATAGAAGAGAAGTACCGGTGGAGGGTAAGGCCACCGTGAATGCTACCCTAACCTCCTCGAGTGGAAGTATGTCCGAAGTGGTTGTCATTGGCTATGGAACCGCTCGAAGAAGAGATGTAACGGGGTCAATTGCCAGTGTAAAAGCAAAAGATTTTAATCAGGGGCTGATTACGGCTCCGGATCAACTCTTGCAAAACAAGATCCCGGGACTTGATATAACAAACAACAGCGGCCAGCCGGGAGCGGCAACCACCATTAAAATCAGGGGTAATTCATCTATTAGAACCAACAACAATCCCCTGTATGTTGTGGACGGGGTGCCCCTGGATGGACGAACCGCCCGGCCAAGCATCAACCTGGGGGCCAATGGATTGGGTTTTGGTACCACACCGGAATCAAACCCCCTATTGTTTATTAATCCAAACGACATATCACAGGTGGATGTGTTAAAGGATGCTTCCTCTGCGGCTATTTACGGGTCAAGAGGGGCAAATGGCGTCATTGTGATCACCACCAAAAAAGGAGTCACAGGACCAACCCGTGTTGAATTTGGGGCCAATGTGGGCATTTCGGGGTATATGAAAAAATACAAGGTGCTTAGCGCCAGCCAGTTCAGAACGGCCCTCACAAAATACAACCTGCCCTCCACCTACGATGAGGGGGCTTCTGTAGACGCATTGGATGAAATTGCGCAGCACAAGCCTACTCAGAACTATAATGTGGCGTTTAGCGGAGGCAACGAGGTGGGGCGGTTTCGGGCTTCTTTTCTGGGCTCCAAAACTCAGGGCTTGATCAAAAAATCATCACTTGACAGGTACCTGGGCTCTTTCTCAGGGCAATATAAGTTTATCGACTCAAGGCTGAGCCTGGATTTCGATGTTATTGCCGGGCATGTTACCGAACACCTGAGCAATATTTCAAACACGGCCGGGTCAACGGGTAATTTAATTAGCGCGGCCCTGAACTGGAATCCGACTGTTCCTTTCAAAACGGATGGCCTTTACAATTTAAATAAGAACGGAACGGCCAATCCGCTTGCCATTAGCGATGCGTTTAACGATGTGGCCAACGCCAATTATTTTCTGGCCAATATATCTGCCACGGTAAAGATCATAGAACCACTCGAGTATAAATTTCTCTACGCCATCAACCACGGAGTTGGAGACAGAAAGGTGAATATTGAAGGGTTTCTGGTGGGCTTTCCCAATCTTTCGGGGCAGGGTTATGCAGTTCTGGCCAATGCCGAACTCACTTCCCAAACCTTTACCCACACCCTGAATTACCGGGCGAGTATCGCCAAAGACTTATCCCTGGATGCATTGGCAGGTTTTGAATACTGGAAAACGGATTATGCAAACGGAAATATTGCCGCATCGGGCTTTAATACCAATCTGGATCAATCCAACCGTCTTTCTATCCCTTATACCAGTGTTTTCCAGAACGCCAAGACCCAGTACCCCTACACCGCTACCGTCGATCCCCAGGTTGAACTGCAGTCTTATTTTGCCCGGGTAAATTTCAATTATCTGGACAAATACTTTTTGACCGCAACCTACAGGGCGGATGGTTCCAGTAAGTTTGGCTCCAATAACCGGTATGGCCATTTTCCTTCCGTGGGTGCAAAGTGGGTGATCAGCAACGAAAGCTTTATGCGGGGGGGCAATGTGCTTTCAAACCTGGCATTGAGGGGGTCCTGGGGATTAACGGGGAACCAGGAGTTTCCGGCCGGCGCTTCCCAGGAACAATTTGCCTTAACCTCTTATAACAATGCCGGGCAATCCATTGTGGCCAATCCCAATTTAAAGTGGGAGTCAACCCATTCTTATAATATTGGGCTCGACTTTGCCATTTCCAAAGGACGATTTTTTGGTTCCGTTGATTACTACCATAAAGACACCAAGGACATTCTTTTTCAAACAAATTCCATACAACCAGCTCCCAATTCAATATACTACATCAACATCCCTGCTGACTTGATCAATTCGGGGGTAGAGGTGGCCCTGGGTGCATCCATTGTTAATCGTGAAAACTTTGGCTGGGATGTGAATCTTAATATGGCCTATAACAAAAACAACTTAAAGAACTTTTTCGACATCAACACAGGTCTCCCCCTCATGATTCTAACCGGGCAAATCAACGGCCAGGGCGTATCCGGGACCCTGGGGCAGGTCATTACAAACAATGAGCCCGTCAATGAATTCTACCTGAAACCGTTTACAGGCTTTGATTCTACCAACAACCCCAAGATTGGCGCCACTCCCATTTTTGCAGGCGATCCGAACCCGCATTATTTGGCGGGATTCAGCACCTCGCTGCGCTATAAAAAACTCACCCTTAATCTAACCGCGGGGGGCGCATTTGGATTTAAGGTGTACAACAATACCGCCACTTCGGTTACCAACATCAATGGCATAACCTCCGGAAGAAATATAGATGTGGAGGCATTTAACTCTCCCGAAGCAACCAGCAGTGGGGCTGCGGCTTCCACCAGGTTTCTGGAAAACGGAGACTATGTGAAACTAAGGAACGCAACGATCAATTATAACCTGGGAGCCATAGGCAGGTATATTAAAGGGGTAAACTTTTATGTAAGCGGCACCAATTTATTTGTGATCACCAAGTTCAAGGGGTTTGATCCGGAGGTGAATGTGGATAAAAACAACAACAACTACCCCTCCCGGTCAATCGAATACATCCCTTATCCAACCGCAAGAACGGTGATGGTGGGCGTTAATTTTTACTTATAGACTTTAAAACTTATGCTATGTTACCATATAAAAAAATACTGGCCTTTTTTCTCTTGTTTCTTATTATGATAACAGGGTGCTCCAAGTTGCACGAAAAGCTGAATAGTTCGTTGACCAGTACAGAAACCGCATCGGCCCTGGGCGCCCAGGGTACGGCTTTGTTGCTTCAGTCTGCCTATATCGACCTGGCAACACCGTTCACCGACCAGGGAAACGTTTTTTCGCTGGAAGAGAATGCCGCCGATGAATGCCTGGTGGTTACCCGGGGCGCCGATTGGGATGACAATGGGGTATGGCGGGTGCTTCACAACCATAGTTGGGATGCCAACCACGCCCAGGTGTTGACAGTATTTAACAACCTGAATAAGCTAAGTTTTGATGCGACAAATGTGTTGAATTTTAGTCCTACCCCAGGTCAGGCCGCAGAAGCAAGGTTTTTGCGCTGTATGGCCTTGTACCATCTGTTGGATTTATATGGGCAGTATCCCTTCCGCAATCCGGGCGACAATCTGTTGATTGCGCCGCAGGTAAAATCAGGGGCTGAAGCAATTGATTTTATCATCAGTGAGTTAAACGCAGCCCTGCCGGATTTGAGCCCGGCAAACACAATGACGCAGGCCAATCCCGATGCGGTTCGGGTATTGTTGATGCGGTGCTTGTTGAACAAGGGGGCTTTTTTGAACAGGCAAAATCCAACTTTCGATCCTGCTGATATGCAACAGGTGATCACCATAGGTGATTCCATCATTAACAGCGGGAAATATCGGTACATGTCTAATTACTTCGACAATTTTGATGTAGTGCGGGGCGGCAGCAATTCTACCGAGGGAATCTTTGCCTATCCCAATCAATCTGGCGTGAGTACGGGGCACACCACTCCAGGAGAGGGTGGGAATGGGATTGAGGCCCGGTGGAACATGACGCTGCACTATAATTCTTACACACCGGTTAACCCCAACGCCGGCTGGAACGGGTTTGCCACCATCAGCGATTTTTACAGCGCTTTTGGTGTCACTAAACCAGTTACGTTCACTCCCGTGGATACACT
>JAEVYV010000035.1 GCA_023392575.1 Bacteroidota bacterium
CTTTTTTTCCGTTGTCTCCGAAGCTTTTGAAGGTAGAAAGATATAACTTTTCAAAACAGAAATCGTTTAGCTTGCTGATTTCTTGATTTTATTCATAACGCAAAGCCTCGATGGGATTGAGCCTGCCGGCTTTTAATGCCGGATACAAACCGGCCAGCAGCCCAACAACAGTACAAAGGGCCACACCATACAACACCCATTTCCAGGGCACGACAAAGCCGGTATTCAATACCATCGAAAACAGGTTGCCGATTAAAATGCCCAGGATAATTCCAATCAATGCACCCAATACGCTGATCAATATCGACTCAATTAAAAACTGCTGCCGCACCGCTTTACTCTTACCGCCAATAGCTTTGATCAGCCCTACCTCTTTTGTCCGTTCCGCCACCGATACCAGCATAATGTTCATCAAACCAATAGCCGAGCCAATGAGAGTAATAAAACCAATCACAATCACAGCCGCAGTTAAATAGCCCAACACACTGATGGCTTTTTCGGCAATGCTGTTGCTGCGCTCCAACACAAAATTGCTTTCTTCGGTGGTAGCCAGTTTTCGAATGGCTCGAAAAACACCTTCCGCCTCCCCCATTGCGTTTTCCACCTGCCGCACGTCATCCGTCATTACCCCAATGGTATAGGTGCTCACGCCAAAATACCTTTTTATGTTTTTGTAGCCGAGTATCACAATATTATCCCTGCTAAACCCAAACGATGAGCCCCGGCTTCCCAACACGCCAATCACCCGGTATGGAATGCCATTTATCCTCACCACCTTGTTAACGGCGCTAGCGGCCCCTTGCCGGAAAAGTTTCACTGCTACGTCATGTCCCAATAAACAAATATTGGAGGCCGATTGTATGTCCTGCACACTGAAATTGCGGCCGGCACTTATGGTAAATCCATTGAGGTCAACATAGTTTTCATCGGCTCCAAAAACAAAAACATTGGGATTGGTTTTGCCTGATTCAAACGAGACCGTGAAATTATTTCCGGCCATTGTGGTAATGCCGATCACTGCCGGGAATTTATAGTACTGAACAAACTGGTCAGCCTCGTTTTCGGTAATGCGTTTGTCCAGGCTGGAGGTTTTTTCTTGCCGCTGGCCTTTTTTGGAAAGCTTCATGGACGGACCGCTGCCCCCAAAGCGAATGTTTCGTTCCTTGTAGCGAATGGTAAAGCCATTGGCGCCCATGGTGGAAAAACTTTCGGTTAATTTTTGGTTCATGGCCTGTATGGCGGTGATGATGCCAATCAGCGCCATGATGCCAAAGGCAATGATGGCAATGGTGATGCCGGTGCGCAGTTTGTTACTGCGTACGGTTCTAAAAGCCAGCGATAAAATATCAGGGGTATTCATGCAAACGGGTTTACTAAATTAGTAAACCCGTGTCATTGATTTCAATTCTTTATAGAAAGGCTTAAAAATAAAGCCAGTTGGTGAGCAGGTTGGGGAAAATGCCCAACAGCACGGTCAGTGCCGCCAGGGCGGTCAGGGTGTATTTAAACCCATTGGATACTTCGATAGCTCCGCTCTCCCCGGTCTTAAAATACATGGATTGGATGAGCCGGAAATAATAATACACACTCACGGCGGCCATGAGTACTGCAAAAATTGCCAAGGCAATACCGCCTGCATCGATCGTAGCCTTCAGCATGTAGAACTTGGAAAGAAAACCGGCGGTTAACGGAATGCCGGCCAGTGATAACAAAAAAATCACCAGCGTAGCGGCAATCAAGGGCTGTTGTTTGGCAAATCCATTAAAGCCTTCAAAAGTATAGTCCTTCATTTTTACCAGCACGGCAAAAATGCCAATGGTGGCAAACGAATAAGCTGCAGCATAAAGCATCAACCCCTCCTTTGCATCGGCATTCAAAGAATAAATTGCCAGCATCATAAAACCGGCCTGGGAAATACTGGAATAAGCCAACATTCTCTTTACACTTTGTTGAAAAACGGCCGTGATGTTTCCAATAAATAAGGTCATGGCCGTGATGATGGCCACCAGCAACTTCCACTCGGGGCGGATGCCGCCAAAGGCCTCGTTGAATAAGCGCAGAAAAGCAATGAAGGCCGCTGCTTTCACCACCGTGGCCATAAAAGAAGTAAACACCGTGGGGGCACCGTCGTACACATCGGGGGTCCAGAAATGAAAAGGAGCTGCCGACACTTTAAAGGCCATGGCAAACAACAAAATCATCATTCCTGCCACCAAAAGCACCGGCACCTGCTCAACCGGTAAGGAAACCCCGGTTTGAAACGTTCCGGTAGCGCCGTAGACCAAAGCAATGCCCATTAGCATCAGTCCGGTGGAAAAAGAGCCCATCAAAAAATATTTCAGAGCAGCTTCGTTGCTCTTCAGGTTTTGCTTGTCGCTTCCGGTTAAGATGTATAAGGGGATGGAAAGAATTTCGATACCCAAAAACAGGATCAGCAGTGATTTAAACGAAGCCGATAGGGCCACACCCGCCAGGATGAAAAACAACAAGGCGAAATAATCCCCATAATGAAGGCCCACCTTTTCCATGTCCTTTGACGACAGTAAAAAGAAAGCCAGGGTGGCAATGTTGGCAACCAGCGTAAACAACAAAGCAAAGCGGTCGAACGCCAGCATTCCTTTGGTGTCAACATGCAAAAATTCTACTCCTCTTAGCTCAAGAATGTTTACGGCAATCACAGCCAGCAACAAAACGTGAGCCAGTACTCTAATGCTATTTCGGTTGTTCAGCAAAAAAGAACTGAACATCATAATACCACCACTAACAGCTAATAAGATTAATGCGTTCATATTATTTTACAAACAGGTTTGCCACATTTATATTCTTCAACAGCGCATCCACAAAACCATCGGTCAGGTTTAACAGAGGCTGCGGATAAATTCCAAAAACAAGGATCAGCGCAACAACAACACCAAATGCCAACTTCTCATTCAAATAAATATCATGCGCCTTTTCGGTAAGCGTATTGACCGGTCCATAGAAGATCTTTTGCACCATATTCAAGGTATACACCGCTGCCAGTATGATGCTCAGGGCCGCCACTGCGGTGAAGACCACATTGTACTTGGTGATTGTTGAGCTCCAGATGCCATTAAACATAAGAAACTCTCCAACAAAAGCATTGGTCAGCGGAAGGGCGATGTTGGCAAAAGCCAGGATCACGGTAAAAACAGCAAGCGCCGGCGCTTTTTGGGCCAGCCCGCCCAATTGCGAAAGCTTGCGGGTACCAAACTGACGTTCGATCAATTCTACCATCACCCACAAGCCAATGATGTTCACACCGTGGTTGAACATTTGGATCATGACACCCTGGTAACCGCTTTTGGTTTCGGCAAACAAGGTAGCGGCCATCAAGCCAATGTGTGCAATGGAAGAATAGGCAATCAACCGCTTGAGGTCATCTTGTTGAATGGCAATCACTGAAGCATAAATGATTCCGATAACCGCCATGGTCATTGTGGTGTCGCCCCAGGAATAAGCGGCTTCGGGAACCACGGGCAGCACCCAGCGGATCACTCCGAAAACCCCCATCTTTACCATAATGCCGCTCAACACCATGGTAGCCGCCGTAGGCGATTGCTCGTAGGTATCGGGCTGCCAGGTATGAAAAGGCCACACCGGCATTTTCACGGCAAACGCCACAAACAACAACCAAAAGACCCAAGTTTGTGTTTTGACGGATAATTTCAACGCATAGAAGGACTCCAGAGCAAAGGAACGATCCGGCGTTTGGAAATACAGGTACACCAGGGCAACCAGCATCAGCACCGAGCCGGTAAACGTATAGACAAAGAATTTAAAGGTGACCGGGATTCTCTTTTCACCGCCCCAGCCCGAGCACAGAAAATACATGGGGATCAGGGCCAGTTCCCAAAAGAAATAAAACAACAGGGCATCGCTGGCCGTAAACACGCCAATCAAGCCGGCCTGGGTCAGCAGCATCAGGGCAAAAAAATTGCCCGATCTTCTATAATCTGATTTCCAGGTGGCGATCAAAATCACCGGATACACAACCACCGTTAGCAGGCAAAGCAGCTGCGAAAGCCCGTCCAGCTTCAACGAAAAAGAGCTGCCCAGGCTTCCCATCCAGTCGGCAGAAAAATTCAATTGGGAAGCAGAGGTGGTGGTAAGGCCTGCCAGGGAAACGGCCAGGGCCGCCAGCGTCACCAGCAACGCCCAACTGCGAACGGTTCGGTCGTTCTTTAAAAAGAACGATAGCAATCCGCCAATCAATGGAATCAAAAACAGTAATAAAACGATCATATCAATTCAAAATGTAAAAGTCAAAATGCAAAACGACTTCTCATTTTACATTTTTCATTTTTAATTATTTTCTCAAAAAGAACTGCAGCACAAAAAACAGCACCATGCTGATGACCATCAGCAGCACATAGCTGCCCACCTGGCCGCTTTGCAACCAGCGCAACTGCCGGCCACCGTAATTCACCAAACGACCCACTCCGTTTACCAGGGCGTCAATACCACTTTTTTCAAAATAGCGGTTGGCCACAAAGCCCAGTTTGTTCAGCGGCTGCACCACCACACTGTCGTACAGTTCATCCACATACCATTTGTTTTGCAGCAGTTTTCCAAAAGCAGAGGGTTGCTCCTCGCGGTAGGTTTTGTAACGCATCCAGGCTACAACAATAGCCACCACGGCCACCAAAGTCGTAAGTCCCATCAACAGCAGTTCGGTGGCATGCGATATATGGTGCTCAATAGCTGGAATGATTGGGGACAGATAGGCGCCCAGTTTCTCGCCGCCATGTACAAACACTTCCGGTACCCCTACAAAACCACCAACAACAGAAAGCACCGCCAATACAATCAAAGGAATGGTCATGGCCGCAGGGCTTTCGTGAATGTGGTGTTTTTGTTCCTCGGTTCCCCTGAATTGGCCGCCAAACGTGATAAACAACAAACGGAACATATAAAAAGCCGTCAATCCAGCCGTGATCACACCAATCACATACAGGAATTTATCGTTTTCAAAAACGCCCAGCAAAATGGCATCTTTTGAAAAGAAACCCGAAAGCGGCGGAATACCGGCAATAGCCAGACACCCAATCAGGAATGTTATATAAGTAACCGGCAGTTTCTTTCGCAACCCACCCATAAAGCGGATGTCCTGCTGACCGCCCACGGCATGTATAACAGAACCGGAACCCAGAAACAACAAGGCTTTGAAAAAGGCATGCGTCATAACATGAAACACGGCGGCTACATACGAGCCCGTGCCCAATGCCAGGAACATATACCCCAACTGGCTTACGGTTGAATAGGCCAGCACTTTTTTAATATCGTTTTGCCTCAGTGCAATGGTGGCCGCCAGCAGGGCCGTAGCCGCCCCAATAATGGCAATAACCGTATTGGTTACCGGAGCAACCGCATACAAAGCATTGCTGCGGGCAATCATGTAAATACCGGCCGTTACCATGGTCGCCGCGTGGATCAAAGCCGAAACAGGTGTGGGACCCGCCATAGCATCGGGCAGCCAGGTATATAAAGGAATTTGGGCACTTTTACCAGTGGCGCCCAGGAAAAGCAACAAGGTAATGCCAATGATGTCGGTAGTAGAGAATTTGTCCAAACTGCCAAAAACATCAGCATAGTTTACCGACCCGATTTTGGCAATGATCCAAAACACCGCCAGCAGAAAACCAAAATCCCCGATCCGGTTCATGACAAAGGCTTTCTTGGCCGCTTTGGTGTAATCAATATTTTTAAACCAATACCC
>JAEVYV010000041.1 GCA_023392575.1 Bacteroidota bacterium
GCATAAACCAGTGTTTCAATCAGGCAAAAAAGTGGCCGTCATTGGCTCCGGTCCGGCAGGACTGGCAGCGGCAGCACAACTGAATTATGCAGGACACTCGGTAACGGTTTTTGAAAGGGACGATGCACCGGGGGGCTTGCTGCGGTACGGCATTCCCGATTTTAAACTGGAAAAATGGGTAGTGGATCGCCGCATTGATTTGTTGAAAGAAGAAGGCATTGTCTTTAAATGCAACGCCAACGTTGGCGTGAATGTTCGCATCAACGATATATTAAGAGAGTTTCATGCGGTGGTGCTGGCGGGTGGTTCCACCATTCCAAGGAACCTGCCGATACCGGGAAGGGAATTAAAAGGCATTCACTTTGCCATGGACTTTTTGAAGCAGCAAAACAAACGTGTCAGCAATCGTCCTGTGGAAGGCGATGATATTTGGGCTACAAATAAAAATGTAATTGTCATTGGCGGCGGTGATACAGGAAGCGACTGCATTGGTACTTCTAACCGGCATGGTGCTAAAACCGTTACACAGTTCGAATTGCTGCCTAAGCCTGCGGCAGAAAGAACGCCGTACATGCCCTGGCCTACTTATCCTATGATCTTAAAAGTTACCTCTTCACACGAAGAAGGTGCCCAGCGGCATTGGGCCATTGCCACCAAGGAATTTGTGGGCGATGACACTGGAAACTTAAAAGCCTTAAAAGTGGTGGACCTGGAATGGAAGTTAACACCAGATGGAAAGACGGCAGGCTTTACGGAAGTTGCCGGTACGGAAAGAGAACTACCCTGTGAGCTGGCTTTATTGGCTATGGGCTTTGTACATCCGCAGCACGAAGGGTTGTTAAATGAACTCAGTATTGATTTGGACGAAAGAGGCAATGTGAAAGCTTCGGAAAAATCGTATCAAACCAATATTGCAAAAATATTTTCTGCCGGTGACATGCGTCGCGGACAATCTTTGGTTGTTTGGGCCATCAGCGAAGGCAGGGAATGCGCCAAAAGAGTAGATGAATTTTTAATGGGCCATTCTTCACTGGAAACAAAAGACCAAAGCTTTTTGTTGCGAGAAGTGTTGCCGGGTTAGGTTGCAATTAAATGAGGCGCTAATGCTTGCTTATGTTTCGTTTCAAAGACCCCGAGGGATTGAAAGCCTTCAGGGTCTTTTTTTATCCCATTCTTTAGAGCGAAGCAATGGTTATAAATTGGCACCTATTGTCGATTACCGTTTACACTGAATTCCTGCCTGCATTGATGATTCCAAAAGAACTCCGCACCACCAGCCGCTCCAGGATGTCTTTTTCTTTTTCATCCAACTGCTTTTCTTCCCGCATCCGGGTCAAGGCATACTGCTGAATGGTGGTCAGGGGCAATACAATTTTCTCCCGCATTTGAATGGATGACTGCTCCACGGGATAATTGTTCATCAGCTCACTTTGCCCTGAAAGTTTCAACAGGTATTTTTGAGTTCGTTCGTATTCTTCATAGATCATGTTCCATATTTCTCCGTACTGCGGATGGTCGGACAGATAGGCCGTCAGGGGGAAAAAATTTTTCTTCATCGCCATCTCGCAGTTGTCAAACAGGGTTCTTACATAGAGCGATTGCTGGTAAATACTCCTGACCTCATCAAAGCGGCCGTTCTGATCCATAGTTTGCAAAGCAGTACCCACCCCATAATAGCCGGGAACGTTTTGTTTTAGCTGGCTCCAGGCGCCGACGAAAGGAATGGCCCTAAGATCCTTGAGCAATAAGCGGGACGAGCCGCCACGCTTTGCCGGCCGGCTGCTGATATTGGTTTCGCTATAAAAACGCAGGGGGCTGACTTCGGATAAATAATCCAGGAAACTGGGATGGGCCTTCAATTGCTTGTAGCTCTCAAAGCCAATATCCGACAACTCTCC
Source organism: Bacteroidota bacterium (assembly GCA_023392575.1). GTDB lineage: Bacteria > Bacteroidota > Bacteroidia > Chitinophagales > Chitinophagaceae > Flavisolibacter. The sequence goes on from JAEVYV010000041.1 coordinate 1,899, forward strand.
CATTAACTTTTCTTGCGCCGGCGTAAACGTCTTTTCCTGGGCGGCAAACAGGTCGTTTGAAATGCCGGCATTCAGCAATTGTTCGATGTTAAACTGTGCCGATTCCACCGTACCAAAGTTGGAACTAACTGTTTGTCCCTGTATGGTCAGTTGTATTTCTTTGGTGGAGATATTATGCCCCATGGAAGCATAAAACTTATGCGTTTTGCCACCGCCTCTGGCCGGAGGCCCGCCCCTGCCGTCGAAAAAAATCACATTGATTCCGTACTGCTTGGAAACAGATGTCAGTTCCTCCTTGGCTTTATAAATACTCCAGTTGGCCATTAAATAGCCGCCGTCCTTGGTTCCGTCGGAAAAACCCACCATGATGGTTTGGTTTTTATTGCGCCGGGATAAATGCTGATAGTATGCGTCATTCTCATACAGCGATTTCATTACCGCTGCGGCGTTTTTAAGATCGTCAATGGTTTCAAACAAGGGAACGATATCAATGGGCAGGTTTTGTTTTTTCCATCCCCCGGCGAGAAACAGGCCGTAGACCTCCAGCACATTCAAAGCACTGTTGCACTGGCTGATGATGTAGCGGCTGCATCCCTCGGGGCCGTTGTATTGCCGGATGGTTTTTACCACCGAAACCGAGAGCAACGAATCCTTCACCAACCCTTCGTATAATTCGATCCGGGCGCTGGTGTTTATGTTGGTAAGCAGCGATGCTTTTTCCTCCTCACTTAAGGTTGCATAATTTTTGGGCAGGAGGTCTTCCTTTTCGGCAATGGCCTCAAAAACCGTATGGTGCACCGAACTCTCCTGGCGCAGGTCCAGGGAGGCAAAGTGCAAGCCAAACACCTGCACCTTGTTTATCAGGTTGTCCAGCAAATGCAAAAACAAGCCATTATGCTGGTGAATGATGATCTCCCGTATCTCAAACAACGCTTGCAGGATCTCTTCTTTTGTAAGTGCAGTTCTTTCACCGGGAATAAAAACATTGTTGTATAGTTTTTCTTCCAGCTCGGCCAGTATGGTGTCGATTCCTTTAAAAGTCAGCCGGCGCTTCAAACGCCGCACATCCAGGTAATAGCATTTGATGATGCTGGAACGGAGGGCCTCAGCCACCTTTAGGGTTATATCGGCCGTTACATTGGGGTTCCCGTCCCGGTCGCCGCCGGGCCAAAAACCCATTTTGACAACGGGATTGCTTTTTAGATCAATATCCGGAAAGTGATCCTTTAAATAATAAATGATCTTTCCCACGGCGTTGTAAAAAACATTTTCCAAATACCAAACCAGGCTCACGGCCTCATCATAAGGCGTGGGTTTTTGTTTTTTAAACAACGGGGTTTTGCCCAGTTGTTGCAGGTACATATTGATCTGATTGGCATTATTTTCCTTCAGCGCCCGGGCCAGATCGTTAATGATTCCCAAAACCGGACCGGGATAGAACTGCGTGGGGTGAGCCGTCAGTACAATTTCCACAGCAAAGTCCTGCAGCTTTTGAAGCAGGGCCTGTTGCAGTCCTTCCTGGATCACTTCTGTTTCCAATTGCTTTAGCGTGCCGATGCCAATGGTATCGTTTGTTTCTTTGAACGCAGCGTCTTCCAGGGCATCAAACAATACCACCTGCCGTTCGGCATATTGCACGAAACGGAACAAGAGGTCTGTTTTCTCCTGCTCTGTCTTAACGGTGGTAAAGCGCTGAAAAAATTCGTCCACAATGGCCGAAGGACTTTGCTTCTTTTTATAACCCTCTTCGGCAAAATTCAGGAACAGGGACAGCAGGATGCCTGTTTTTTCAATGCGGTGAAAAGGCAAAGATGTAAACAGGCTGTTGTACAACTGGAATTTGATTCCAACGTGGTTTCGAAAGTTTTCCAATGCCCGGGCAGAAAGATGATCCATACCAATAAATTTAAACAAAATCTATCAGCAAGCATCGCTCTGTTGTTTTGAACCGCACTGCCCGGCACTCGAAACCCTTATATAAGCGTGGACTTTCTTAGTTCGATATTAGAAAGGTTGATATTGGATGGATTTTTCTCGGTAACATAATCACACACCAGGTCGCCAATGGTTGACGTGAAATAGTAATTGACGGGGTCAATGTCTTTGGTAACAAATTTTGCATTCAATGTCCAGTCAACGGCCGAGCGAACCAGGTTGGCTTCCTCAAACATTTTGAAATGGTCCAGCATCATGGCGGCCGATAAAATAGAGCCAATGGGATTGGCAATATCCTTACCCGCTGCCTGTGGATAGGAGCCATGTATGGGTTCAAACAAAGCTGTGGTCGCACCAATGGAAGCAGAAGGGAGCAAGCCCAAAGAACCGCTGATCACACTGGCCTCATCACTGATGATATCACCAAACATATTTTCCGTAAGCACCACATCAAACTGCCTGGGGTTTAAAATAATCTGCATGGCCGCATTGTCCACAAACAAATAATCAACGGCCACACCGGCGTAAGCCGGAGCAATCTCCTGCACCACCTTTCGCCAAAGCCTGGAGGTTTCCAGCACGTTGGCCTTGTCAACCAGGGTCAGCTTTTTTCTCCGCTGCTGCGCCGACTGAAAAGCCAGGTGCGCAATGCGGCTGATTTCCTCTTTGTTGTAAATGCACAGATCGGAAGCCTC
>JAEVYV010000366.1 GCA_023392575.1 Bacteroidota bacterium
ACATTAAACGGCCTTATATGGAATATTAGACGGCCGTTTATGGAACATTAAAAGGCCTTCTATGGAATATAAGACAGCCGTTTATGAAACATTAAACGGCCCTTTATGGTACATGTGGCGGCCTTTGTATGTCTATGGGATGGCCAAGCGGATACTCCTCGCCAAAAAGGAGGGCCCTAAGGCGGCTATCAAATGATTAAAAGGTGCGGCTATCGGCCTGGGGTAGTTGTATTTGCGCAATGGGATTGCGTATATTTATGTGTTAGCGGCAAGGCTGCTTATACTACCAAACTAACAATCAAACCTCATGGCTAAAAATTACAGATTTCTAACCGAAAGCGTCCGAAATAGGATTAACCCTGAACATCATTTGTTAAGCAAATCTTTTGCTGATGAACTTGCAACAATTTCTTACAGCGATGTATTAGTATTTGTAAGAACTGCAATGAAAGGAGTTGATCCTGATTACACCCAAAGAACAAAAGACGCTGGTGAACGAGTTAAAGAGCATTTATCCAAAGAGTTATCACAGATCACTTTTAGATATCAGGGCTCTGTAATGACAAATACTCACATAAAGGCATATAGTGATATAGATTTATTAACTATTTCTGAAAAATTCTATCAAGCAGACAATTATAACATCCGGCAACTATTAGAGAATGCTGAGCGAAAAGCAAAATATTACTCGTCTTCAATAGTGAAAATGGAACAAGAGCTATCAGCAACTACATATCAAGGCAATGCAATAGAAGATCTGAAGAAAAACCGCTTGGATAGTGAAAGGATTCTTTCAAATGTCTATTCAGTATGTGATACTACTAAACCGAAATCAATTAAAATCAAAAATCTAAATTTAGATAGAGAAGTTGATATTGTAATTGCTAATTGGTTTGATGACATTACATCAGTGATAAATGACAAGGGAGAATATAGAGGTATACAAGTTTATAATAAGGAAACTCATTCAAGAGGTAATGCAGATTACCCTTTTTTGAGTATAAAAAGGATTAATGAACGTGGAAATGAAACATCAGGTAGGTTAAAAAAGATGATTCGGTTCATTAAAAATATAAAGGCTCTCTCTGATCAGGATATTGAGCTAAGTAGCTTCGATATCAATGCAATTTGCTACGATATTGAAGTTGCAAAGTATCAAAACCTATCATTTTACCAATTAGTGCCTGTCATTTACACTCAAATTAAGAGCTTGTGTGAAAACGAATCCCATTCAAATGGCTTGGTATCTGTCGACGGCAGAGAATATATTTTCAGGTATAGTCCAAGAAAGCTAGAAAATTTAAAGCTAGTTTTCCATGAACTGCAGTCCATATATTTTGACCTTTACCAAAATGTTCTTTCAAAATGATCAAAAAGCGTTTGTTTGTAGGATCATCATCCGAGGAGTTGAAACTTGCTGAGCAAGTAAAAGCATTGTTATCTAATGATTTTGATGTAACAATATGGAATGATAACGTTTGGGATACCGCTGTTTTCAAGATTAATCAAAATTTTTTAGCCGATTTGCTAAAGGCTTCTTTACAATTTGATTTTGGGATATTGATAGGAACAAGTGATGATAAAGTAATGTTTAGGGGAAAGGAAATGCTACAACCCAGAGATAACGTTCTTTTCGAGTTAGGTTTATTTACGGGTCGTTTAGGAACGTCCAAATGCGCTTTCCTAATTGATAAAGAAATAAAGTTACCATCGGATTTTAACGGTTTAACTCTTGCAAGATTTGACAAAAACGATTTCTCAAGCATTACAAATGCTGTTTATTCAATTCGAGATTTGTTCAAATCCAGTTCAGATGATGAAATAAACTTTTTTCCTTCCGCCACTCTTGCATCAGTCTACTATGAGAATCTTATAATTCCTATTTGCCGATTTATTATTGACAACAACGGTTTCACAAAGGGTGACAAACATTTTAAGAAATGCAAGGTGAACATTATAGTTCCCGAAAAAATCAACCAAGATGTGAATCTTCAATTTGAACGACTGAAAACTTTGTTTTCAACAGAAAATGTATCATTTAAATATTCTGGACGACCTAGACAAATTAGCGTGGACACTCAAATAAAGAATGACACTCTTGAGTTCATTGATTTCCCAACAATCATAACTGGTATTAACCATGCTATATCAAATCTACTGCCGAATGATTTCAATAAACAGAGCCCTGATTACAGTTCGATATTAGATAGAGAGTTAAGAAGGTTTATTACTACTTTGAAAATACTTTTAATCAAAGGTGGTTTTGACGAGATGGTTTCTGTTAAGCGAGAAAGAGAACTGTGATTGACCGCCCAGCCGCCAACACAGTATTTCTGCAATAATGGCTGACGAACAAATGCTGAACTAATGATCATTATTGAACTTTAGTAATAAGTTTAAGCTGATGTAACACGGACTTCCGCTACTGCAGAAATACCTGTACGTTATGCGCAACTTTAAGACCGATATTGCTACACACAAAACCAACTTGTAGAAAATTCCAAAAGGGATAGAACCATGACAAAAAGCAAATTACAGGAAATGCACAATGTAGGTATCGTTGTTGCGTCTCTTGATCATGCAATTTCTTTTTTCGAAGAGATTGGCCTGAGGCTTGAAGGACGGATGATAGTAGAAGGCGAATGGGCGGGGCGAGTAACCGGACTGGGCAATCAGTCTGTTGAGGTTGCCATGATGGTGACCCCCGATGGCCACTCCCGACTTGAACTCTCCCGGTTTATTGCTCCCCAGACCATTGCAGACCACAGGACCGCTCCGGTGAACTCACTTGGCTATCTCCGCATCATGTTCCGGGTTGACAACCTGGCCGAACTGCTCCCCCGACTGGAAAAACACGGGGCTGCCCTTGTTGGAGAAGTGGTTCAGTTTGGCGACATGTACCGGCTCTGTTACATCCGTGGGATAGAAGGGCTGCTTATCGGTTTAGCCGAACAACTCGGCAGCCAAACCGCATCGGATATTTTGGAAAACTCTTGACACGGAAACATTTCTTGTACAATTGTCTTACAAACGAAATACGAACATCAATACAGAAAACAGAAGCAGCGCAGAACAGCGACTAGAGTATGAAACGTCTAGATTCAACATCAGTTCCAACATGACCAACTACATTTCACACCATTGTTGGTATGTCGCAGGGCTAATGTGCGAAGGCGTACCAACAACCGAACGAACAACAGATCTGCATCCGGCTGTTGGTAATGTCCGACACAAGACCAAAGCACAGCACCAACAGCGGCGTAAAAAGATAACAGCCCAACACATTTCTAAAACAACAATGGGCTGCCCTTGCGGACAGCCCATTATTGTTGACAAACCAGGTTTGCTTACTGCTTTGCGTTATTTTGATGGTATAAATACCGCTCATAGCTATCGTCCATTTCCTTGATCCAGGGGGTATGATGTTTTTCCGATTCGGTGCCGGTGATCACAGAAGTATACGTCTTGTCGCGGTAACTTAAAATATCTTCATCTTTATCACGCAACCACTGCTTGAACATAGCGGCCACCGCATCCAGGTCAAACTCGGGATAATCCGTCAGGGCAATCAGTTCCCTGACATAATTTGTTTGAAAGTCAATATCATCATCAGGCGTTTGGCAGGCGGCGTACAGTTCCAGCCATTTTTCAATATCGGCCTGCCGCTCTTCTTTTCCGGGAAGTTCTATTTTCCCCATCATCACATCCCGGGCAAACCAGGCCTGCGCATCAAACATATTGAAGGTAAAATACTGGTCCTGCATGCCCAGGTACATCAGTTGCGGAAGCTCGTTGAACACAACGCCTTTGTAAATGCCGTCGGGGTACAGGCAGTTTTTGGTCTTTAACCGCAAGGTGTCGGGCAAAAAAGGAAATTTATGCTGATAGCCGGTGCACATGATCACGGCATCAAAACGCTCCTTGCTGCCATCGCTGAAATAAGCCACATCCTTATGGAAATGGGTTACCAGCGGTACCTCTTTCATTCCTTCGGGCCAGTTCATTCCCAGCGGCCGGCTGCGGTAGCTGATGGTAACCGAACGGGCGCCATGCTTGTAACTTTGAATGCCGATGTCCTCAGCCGAATAGCTGCTGCCAATCAGCAAAATATCTTTGCCTTTAAATTGATCGGCGCCCCGGAAGTCGTGGGCATGCATCACCGTTCCGGGAAAGTTTTCGATGCCCTTATAATGGGGCATATTGGGCGTAGAAAAGTGCCCGGAGGCCACCACCAAATAGTCAAATTCTTCCGTGTACGTTCGGTTGTTTGCCAGGTCATCCAGGATCATTGCAAACTTTTTTGTTTCGGGTTGATACGACACCCACCGCACAGCCGTATTGAAACGAATGTACTGGCGCACATCGCTTTTTTTCACCCGCCCCTGAATATAATCGAAAAGCACGGGCCGGGGCGGATACGAAGAAATGGGTTTGCCAAAGTGTTCATCAAACGAATAATCGGCAAATTCCAAACATTCTTTCGGTCCGTTCGACCACAAATACCGGTACATGCTTCCATGCAGCGGTTCGCCGTAAGGACCCAGACCGGTGCGCCAGGTATAGTTCCACAAACCACCCCAGTCGTCCTGTTTTTCAAAGCACACAATTTCCGGGGTTTCCATTCCTTTTTTTTCAGCAGATTTAAATGCTCTTAACTGCGCCAGTCCGCTGGGGCCGGCACCAACAATTCCTACTCTTTTCTTCATCATTCAATAAATACAGTTTAGGTAATGAAATCTCCGGACAACGATAAAACATTGCTAAAAACATGCTTCAGAAAAGCTTCCTATGTGAAAAGGCAACAAGAGCCAACTTGATCAGGAAATTTTTGCGCTTTTAGCAGGTGCTTTCGTTGCCGTGCAAGAAAGCAGTATGTTGAAAAGAGGGTAAGTAATGGATCGTTTGCCCCTCTCAGATTATCGGATAATCCGGATTGTTTGCTTTGCAAAGGTACGAAAAAGGCTGTGGATGAGGCTCGTTGCCCCTCCGCTATGCCTGAGTTTTAACATCTGGCTCTGGTAAGAACTGCAGTTTTTGGAAGAAACAAGCATGATGCTTATTGGTGTTCGGCTTCAGCGGTTTTTCCAGTGTGTTCTTGTTGACATTGCTGGTTTGACATGACAGACTGGCCCACATTAAATTGATCCATAACAACAATGGGATAACACAGTGTTGATGGTTTTTAATCAGGTCAAATTATGTAAGTCCTTTTTAATACTGAGAATGCGATCAGTCAGGAAAGACTAACCAATTGTAGCGAGCATTTTAAATGCCGTTATCTCTTGCAACAAAACATAGCAAGGATTGATTTTTCGCCAGGCAACCGTGATTTGAATTGGCTAAGTCAATGCAATAAGGATATCCTTGAAATTGTCGCATAAATAAATTTTTACTCCTGCAGAGCTTATATAAAACAGTTCCAATTCGGTGTTGAAATAGGAATTACCGAAATTTATGAGACTGCTTTCCATTCACAAACCCGGAAGCATAAGCAATCACCGCTGAAGCAAGGCGCAGGGCATGAAAGCGATGCAAATTGCTTTAGCGTCAATTGCTATGCTGGCCATACCCGATGGGGCTTCATAAAACAGATTTCACTGGCAGTACTCAGCATAGTCGTTAAATAGTTCTTTACAGTAAAAAGCAGCACCAATAGTTATGGTTAAAGAAAAAAAGAGACCATCCAAAATACGCCGTTTATTAAAAATCCTTGGCCCCGGCCTGGTTACGGGGGCAAGCGACGACGACCCATCGGGCATTGCCACCTACTCGCAAGCGGGGGCGCAATTTGGCCTGGCCACTTTATGGACAGCCTTCCTTACGTTTCCACTCATGGCGGCCATCCAGGAAATGTGTGCACGAATTGGTATTGTTACGGCGCAAGGCTTAACAAGCACCATCCGCAACCATTATCCGAAAGCAATCCTATACCTGATGATCCTTTTCACCTTTCCTGCTGTCATTCTCAACATTGGTGCCGACATTGCCGGCATGGGTGCGGTAGCCAATCTTATTTTTCCTGCCGTTCCCTCTTATGTTTTCACCATGGCTTTTACCGCCATTCTTATGGCGTTGATTATTTACCTGCCGTATCAAAAAATTGCTGCCACGTTAAAATATTTGTGCTTGTTTCTTTTGCTGTATCTCATTGTACCTTTTCTTTCAAAACAAAACTGGGCAGACATTGCAAGGCACGCCTTCATCCCCACCATCAAACTTAACAAAGACTTTATCAGTATCATCGTGGCCCTTTTGGGCACCACCATTTCACCCTATCTTTTCTTTTGGCAGGCAACCATGGAAGCCGAAGATGTTCAGCACAAGAAAAGAAAGCTGATCGTAAACAAACGGGTAATACAGAAAATGGGTTGGGATGTTGATTTGGGAATGCTGTTTTCCAACCTGGTCATGTTTTTCATTATTCTTACTACCGGCACTGTTTTATTCAACGGCGGTATTCATCAAATTGATACGGTGGAGCAGGCGGCAGAAGCGTTGGAGCCGCTGGCGGGAAGATTATCCTACCTGTTATTTGCCGCAGGAGTAATAGGCACAGGCTTTCTGGCCATACCAGTGCTGAGCGGCTGCCTGTCCTACATCTTATCCGAAACGTTTGGCTGGAATGGAGGATTGGACAAAAAATATTACCAGGCAAAGCCGTTTTATTTTGTGATCATTGTTTCTCTTCTTATTGGACTGGGCATTAACTACATAGGCATCAGCCCGATACAAGCGCTGATTTACACGGCTATTCTCTATGGCGTTACCTCGCCTGTTTTGATCCTGGTTATCCTGCACATTTCAAACAACAAAAAGGTTATGGGAGAGTTTACCAATGGCAAATGGTCGAACATACTTGGCATTCTGACTTTAGTGTTAATGTCCGTTACCGCCTGTATTCTTTTATATTTTCAATTTGTGGCATAGGCCTTTACTTACCGATGGTGCTCCATCTAAGTTGCATAAACAGTGCCGCATAGAATTGATGTCGTACAAGAGTATCCCGATAGCTATCGGGACAACAAAAGGTAAATAGTAGTACAATAGCTTAGCACATAAACACTACTTCGTACCCGCCGCCTGCTTTTCTTTCTTCAACACATTGTAGGCCACCAGGGCACTGATCATCAGCAAAATGGAACCCAATAAAAATGGCGCCCCCGAAAAATGCACCGGCGTACCCGGCCGGGTAAAGTAGGCAAACAGGTTGGTCATCACCAGCGGACCAATAATAGAGGTCACGCTGATCATGCTGGTAAGGGCACCCTGCAGTTCGCCCTGTTCGGTGGGCGGCACATGGCCGGCCAGTATGGATTGCAACGCCGGGCCGGCAATACCACCTAAGCAATACGGGATCATGAATACAAACATCATCCAGCTTTGATTGGCAAAGGCAAAGGCCAGCATGCCGAAGGAATAAATAGCAAGGCCAATATAAACGCTCCGTTCGTTGCCTAATCTGGGGTTGATGTAGCGAATCAATCCACCCTGTACGATCATGGTCATCAACCCCACCAGCCCCAGTGACAGCCCCATCATCGTGGTATTCCAGTCAAAACGTTCTATGTTAATAAAGGTCCAGGTGCTTTGCAAGGCATGCGCGGCTACGTACACCAGCATCATCGACCAGATCAGCCCCACCACAGAGGGATATTTTTTTAAATGCAGCAGGGAGCCCAGGGGATTAGCTCTCTTCCACTCAAAAGACCGCCTGTTTTCTTTTGCCAAAGATTCGGGCAATACAAAGTAGCCATACAAGGTATTGAGCAGGGTAAAGCCTGCTGCCACAAAAAACGGAACCCGAAGGCCGTATTGGGCGAGCAGGCCGCCCAGGGAGGGCCCGATCACAAAGCCTACACCAAAAGCGGCACCCAGCAAGCCAAAGTTCTGTGCCCGGTTCTCGTTGGTGCTTACATCGGCAATATAGGCGGAGGCCGTGGTAAAACTGGCGCCGGTAACGCCGGCAATGATACGGCCAAGGAACAACCACCAGATGGTGGGTGCAAAAGCAAGGAACAAATAGTCAATGCCAAAGCCCAGCAAGGAAAACAACAGCACGGGCCTGCGGCCGTATTTATCACTCAGGTTGCCAATTATGGGTGCACAAAAAAACTGCATGATGGCATAGGCAAAAGTGAGCAAGCCGCCCCATTGCGAGGCCTGGCTGATGTTGCCGCCCGTAAGTTCCTCAATCAGTTCAGGGAGCACGGGAATGATCAAGCCAAGGCCGGTTACATCAATCAGCAGCGTGATAAAAATAAAGCTCATAGCGGCCTTGCGGGACTTCACCATAACGAAAAATTAAAGGGGCAAAGTTGCTGATTTGAATGAAAACAGGCAAGACAAAAAAGTTTGTGGGGTTGCTATTAAATATGAGCTCTGGATAGGAAAGCTGCAAGCAACTCTATTCTACAGTTTTGAGGAAGGTGCAGCGCCTTATTCCGCATTCCCTATATGCAGTAACCACTATAAGAAAAGGTTAGCGGAATATCAGCGCCTGCAGTAGTTGCGCCTGGCACGACAATCACACTATCGTAAAACAAGGGCTGTAATTAAAGAACTGTCCGCCTGTGCGCTGGCTTCGCAAATCCAGCGGAGCATTTGGATTTGCGGGCCCTTTTTGGGTTACTTTTTTTGGGCAAGCAAAAAAAGTAACAAACAGAGAGATGGAACCAAAAAAGGAAAGACGGCCTTTGAAGGAGCATGTTATTAGTCCGAACTCAGATTAATTACCTATAATGAAATTATGTACCAAGCCCAGTACTACTATTTACCTTCCGTTGTCCCGATAGCTATCGGGATACTCTTGTACGTTCAGAACGCTATGCAACATTTTGCAGACTGGTTTCCATGTGCAAGCTGTTTATTTTTGAAGGGCTTTCAAACGATTCCTTAACTTAAGCTCAAATTCCAATCATGATCCCGGATATTCGGCAACAGTACAACACGCAGTTCACTAATGAAAAATATGAAGCGTATATAAATGATCTCAACAACCTGTATCCGGGCCAGTTGGATTTCCGCATTGCCGAAACACCCATTTTTATTTCTAAAGACTTTACGCAAAAAATGCTTTGCGCTTGCGACAGCATTATTGATGTGATTACACAGCCCGAGTATCAGCGGCAAAGTGAAAAAGCCATTCCTCCGCATTTACGGGTGCCAGCTGAAGATGCACATCCGCACTGCATTGCTTTTGATTTTGGCATTTGTCAGGATGAAAACGGAGCATTAGAGCCACAGTTAATTGAGATGCAGGGTTTTCCGTCCCTGTTTGCCTGGCAGATATTGCAGCCGGAAGGGCACCATAAAAACCTTTGGTGGCCCGAAGGGTTTAGTCCTTACCTCAATGGCTTTACCAGGGACAGTTATATCGAGCTGCTCAGGAAAATCATTCTTGCAGACAGTGCTCCGGAGAATGTAGTGCTGCTGGAGATTCTGCCGCACCAGCAAAAAACACGAGTGGACTTTTATGCCACGAAAACCTTTCTTGGAATTGATATTGTCTGCATCACGGAATTAATCGTGGAAGGAAAAGATTTATTTTATGTAAAAGACGGGAAGAAAACACGCATCAAACGCATTTACAACCGTGTCATTTTTGATGACCTGTTTCAACAGTCCAAAGAAATACAGGAAAAAGGAAAGATCTTTCAACAGGAGTTGAATGTTACCTGGGTGCCGCATCCCAATTGGTTTTATCGCCTCAGCAAATTCACGCTGCCCTTTATCAGCCATCCCAATGTTCCTGAAACCTATTTTTTAAATGAAATAAAACAGCTGCCTTCCGACCTGGAAAACTATGTAGTAAAACCTTTGTTTTCTTTTGCAGGGCAAGGTGTGATCATTGATGTAACCAAAGAAGACATTGAAAAGATCAATGACCCGGAGAACTGGATCATTCAGAAGAAAGTACAATACGCTGCTGTAATTGATACACCTGATGAAAAAGCCAAAGCCGAAATACGCTTATTTTATTTCTGGGAACCCAACGCTGCACGGCCTGTAGCGGCCAACAATCTTTCCCGGTTGAGCAAGGGCAAAATGGTGGGTGTCCGCTACAACAAGGACAAAGAATGGGTGGGCGGCAGCTTTTGTCTCTTTGAACAATAGCATCTGCCCGGATGTCCACAAGACCTCGGAGGTTTTAGAAACCTCCGAGGTCTTAATATGCTTCCTGAAAATTTCAGCCTGAAAGAACACTAATCTCTTAAAGTAAATCTTAACCCCGCAAAAAAACGAATACCCTGGTTGGGTGCATACACATAAGCAGGATCGAAGACCAGTGCATAAGGATTCTCCGGAGTGTCAATAGCCTTGCCGCTGGCATCGTAATCCACCTGATTGTTAAAGGGATCATGCGAACGGGCAATCAAAAAAGGATTATTTTTTGCCGGCGTCCAGTTCAATATGTTTTTTACACCGCCATACACTTCAATCTTCTGTGAAACCCATTTGGTAAGCTGAATATTTTGAATGCTCCATACCGGTGATTGTTTTTTTCTTGGATCTAAATCCGAAATCAAGGGCAATTGCATCGGTCCATATATATTGCCGGTGTAGTCAATGGTTAAACCTGCCACAGGAAATGAATAGCTAATAGACCAGGTGCCGTTCCAGCTTTCGGTAAACAAAGGTTTTTTCTTTACTTCTTTTCCGTTGTCGTCGGCTTCTGTTTTTGCCACGTCCTGAAGCGTTATACCGGCCATTGCTTTGATGCGTTGCAGAAAACTGCCTTCAAGATTTAACGTAAAGCCTCTTGATACCGCATGTCCTTTCAAATTCGCATACACAATTTTTTGGGGATCGGCTTCGTAATCGGCAATGATCTGGTTATGAAAATAGGTGTACCAAACAGAAGCGTCGATGGTGAGGCTTTTGGAACGGTCACCCAAGTTGCGGAGGTAATTAACATTCACGTTATAACTTTTCTCCGGCTTTAGCTCTTCCTCAATTTCAACGGCTCTGGCGCCTGTTAAAGCGGCATGATCTTCTGTAAAAATATTCACTACTCTAAAGCCGGTGCCGGCATTTAACCGCAGCGTTTGTTTTTCGTTAATTCCCCATTTATAGGCAAGCCTAGGTGTAACAATAGTTTTATGCACCGGGTGATGATCATACCTGATCCCCAGCAGCAATTGATGTTTGGCATCCAGCTTCCATTCATCTTGCAAAAAAATGCCGGGAATAAACGTTTTTTCGGGTTTGTTGGCGGCACTCAAGGTATCGATCGTTGCCGTGGTATTATCATCATAGTAGGTGTAACGGCCTGCCAAACCCACCACGGCCGCATGCGAAGCCGACAGCGCCTTATCCCATTTTAACTGGCCAAATACAATATTTTGCTGCGCCTGGTAGGGTGTGGTTCCATAATAGGAATCCTGGTTATGATACGTAGCCGACGCACTCAGGTAAATTTTTTCCTGCAAGGGTAATTGGTAGTTGCCAATGGCTTCCAGTCGCTTGGTATAAATGCTTTCCCCATACAAACTGTCGCCGCCACGAAAGCTCTTGCTCCAGCGCACATCGCCGCCCCAGCGGTCTTCGTAAAAATAACGGGCCGCAAAAGAAGCCTGCCTTTCAAAAGCTCTTTGCCAGCTCCATTTATTAAAAACAGAAATGCGGTGCTGCAGGGTTACATCGGTAAAACGATCGTTGTTCTTATCAAAAGGTTTTTGAAAATTGAAATAGTTTACCCCAAGCAAGGAATTGACCGTTTTATTCACCTTCCACCGGAACCCAAGATCGACATTGTGCTCCTGCCAACTGGTGCTCATGATATTGGCAGCAAAAAGCGGAGCCTTCTCGGGAGACTTCGTAATAATATTAATCAAGCCGCCAATGGCTTCTGACCCATATAATCCCGAGGCCGGCCCCTTCACAATTTCAATCCGTTCAATCAACTGGTTGGGGATGCCAAATAAGCCATACACCGATGAAAGGCTGCTGACAATAGGCATTCCATCAATAGTGACCATAGTGTAAGGTCCTTCCAATCCGTTGATATGAATATCACCGGTATTGCAAACGCTGCAGTTGATCTGCGGCCGTACGCCGTTTACATTTTGAAGGGATTCAAATATGCTGGGTGATGGATTTTTTTTCAGAAACTGCGGCGTATAAACTTCTACCGCAATTGGGCTTTCCAACCGCAGCACCGGTTTTGAGGTGCCGGTAACCACCACTTCATTTAAGGAAGATTTATAAGGCTGTAATTCGATAGAGAGCTCTTTTGTATCGTTAGCCACATTAATGGTCTCGTGATAGGTTTCATATCCAACCATAGAAACATGTAAAGCGTTCTTGCCTGTACGAAGCCCCATTTCAAATCTGCCCGCTGAATCGGTCAGGATTTTTACAGAACCAGAGGTAACAGTGGCACCTCTCACCCCCACTCCTTCCGAATGCACCGTTCCTCTGACAACTATGGTTTGCGCTAAAGTGATCTGCACCGTAAGCAATAAAACGGTTGTGGCAACAATATGGTTCATGGCTCAAAAATAAGGCAATACAAAACATTTTTATTTGGTTACCCAAATTTTTTATTTATGGCAAGCTTGGTACTTTTGAAGTATGTCGCACTTTGCCCATCAGTCGGAAGAGAATTATTTAAAAACGCTTTACAAGCTGACCAATAAGCAGGTAAAGAAGCTGAATAACATTACCCTGGCCAAAGCCCTGGAACTCAATCCTGCTACGGTACTGGAAATGGTGCGCAAGCTGGCAAAGAAGAACCTGCTGGAAATTCAGCCCGACAAGAGTTTGCACCTTACAGAAAAAGGAAAAAAGAAAGCCCTGCTTACGATTCGCAAACACCGGTTATGGGAAGTATTCCTGGTTGAAAAATTACACTACAAGTGGAATGAGGTACACGAGCTGGCAGAACAATTGGAACATATTGAATCGCCCAACCTGATTGACCGGCTGGAGGTTTACCTGGGCCATCCTTCCTTCGATCCGCACGGCGACCCCATACCGGACAAAAATGGGAAAATCAAAATCAATGCCTCTGTGCCCTTATCATCCGGACAAAAAGGCAAGAGCTACCTGGTAGTAAGTCTTGCAGAAACCAACGATGCTTTTTTATCTTACCTGGAAAAGCTTAACATCAAACCCGGCACCAAAATCAAGATCACCGAACAAAACGAATACGATCAATCTTTTTCAGCGATCGTTCAAAAAAAAGCACTTCAGTTAAGTGAGAAAGTTGCCGACAACATCTTGGTGCAGCCGGTGTAATAGCGGCAATCGTGGGACGTGAAACGTGAGAGCTAATAGCTAATGATATATAGCAGCTAGTAGTTAATCAAAAGTAGTATTGTAACACTATAAAAATAAAACCCCGCCTGGCATCAGGCGGGGTTTTTACTCTATGCTTTTTTGCAGCAGTCCTTTTCGCTGCAGCCACTGTCTTTGCAACAGCTCATGTCTTTTGCACATTTGCCGTCTTTCATGCACTGGGCTGATTCGCATTTTTTATCCTTACAGCAGGAATGATCCGCCGGGGCCGAAGTTCGCTCATACTTGCAGCACTCATCTAATTTCTCATAGGCCTCGTCTGTGGTCTTGTACTCAGGTGTATCGTACCCTACAGCAGCAATGGCCTGCTGAATTTTGGCCGCATTGGACGAACTGCTGTTGTATTTAACGGTCAGTTCTTTTGAATCGGCATTCCAAACGGCAAAGCTGGCGCCGGCCGATTTGGCCGCCTTTTCAATTTTCTTTTTGCACATACCGCATTCGCCGGCCACTTTAAACGTTTCTGACTTGGTTTGAGCAAAAGCAATGGTTGAAGCAAAAATGAAGGCAAAAGAAAGAAAGAATATTTTAAGCGTTTTCATGATAAATTAATTTGAAGATGAGATAATTTGAAAATTTGAAAATGGATGTTTGCATTGAGAGCAATCTTGCCGATGCGGGGCAAACCGTACAAGAGTGCGACGCAACAAAAGCTGCATAGTAGCACTATGCCGGGTTCATAAAATCTCAAATTCTGAAAACGCGGATTTGCAAATAGGTGTCCTGTTTGCTTAACGGAGGGGCATGTGCAACAGCCCTATGGGTTTGGGTAAAATTATAAAAAGGGGTGGTCAGAAATTGGGGAACCGCAGCTACCAACGCCGGCAAGTCAAAATCAGGTGCAATGGCCTTTGAAACCAAGTGTATGGTTTGCAGCTTCACCATCTTCACATCGTCCCGGCAGCAATTGCCGTCCTTGTGCATGCCGCAATAACTGCATCGCTCCGTTTTGTCTTCCCCCAGTTGAGCCGAAGCCAACCGGTCCATGCAATAATGAAGCGATACCACAAAACCGGTACTTACCGTGAAGTACACAAGAAGTGTTATAGTGGCAAGAAGCTTTTTCATTGCCTTACAAAGATATAAATGGTCGCGAAAAAAGCGAATTGCATTGCCGGCCGTTCAAAATTTGCCTATCAATTAACAAAACTCCAAAAGATGCCAAACCGGATAATGAGTCCGGGAGTAGGATAACCCGGTGCTGCAAAATTATTATGGGTAAAGCCAAAGCCGTTTTGCAGGCTCATTGTGTTGAGGTTCTCGGCCCGCAAAAAAGCCTTAAAACTCCGGATCCGGAAATGAAGGTAGGCGTCAATTTGAGGCCGGTTGCTGATGGTTACCGAATCCTGGAAGAAAAACTGCCCCAGCACCGGAGAGTAGTTATCGGCCTTATAGGGTGTATGATACCGGATTTCGGTACCGATGGCTATGTTCAGCCGGCGAAACCCCAGCTTGCCCTCGTAACCAAAGCGGTTGCGGGTATAAAAAGAAGGAAAGTTTAGTTGGGCCGCGCCGGTTTTTTGCTGCACGTAGGCCTCGGCGTGCCACCTGAAAAACCTTCCGATGTTAAATGTTTTGTACGCACTGATGCGCAGCACGTTGAACAGGGTGCCTTCCTGTTGCAGCTTGTAATAATCACTCAGGTACAAATAATTGCTGATCAGATAATAGTCGGCATTCAACCGCAGGCGGAGCTTGGGCTGCAGCACCGAAGCAAATAAATGAATGGTGTTCTCCTTACCAAAGGACTTGGGTCCGTCCAGGTAAAAATTACTGGATTCGTTGTAGATGAATGGGGCGGTGCGGTTTACGTTTTCAAAACCCACTTGCAAACTGCCAATGCTTGGATTGATCAGGCGCTGCAAGCTGATATAAGCATGGTAATCACCCGCATTGTACCCGTTCAGCCACAAGCGCCCAAAAGCGGCAATATCCCATTTTTGGTTTCGGGTACGGTTGCGGTATTCGCCATGCCCGATCATATTGTACAGCGACCGGTTGGTTCTCAATTCACCTTTCAATAGTTGCAGTTCCAGGCCCAGTTTTATGAATTGCTGCAGGTTGTTGGCATCGGGGAACTGGTAAATCGAAAAATCGTTGCTGATCTCCCGCCATTTGTCCAGGTAGAGCAACGACGTATCTCTGCCCGCTGAATCGATATGAATATTCAGGCGGCTGTAAAAAGCCGAATCAGGCACGTTGTTTCTTTCCGCATTAACCAGGTCCTGAAACCGGTATTGATAGCGGCCGTAATTCAATGTATGTTCAAACCGAACGCGGGGGTAAAAAAGCGGGATCACCGTGGAATCGGTTACCAAAGAATCTTTTTTGCCCAGATCGTATTGCTGGCGCATCATGACGTTGGTTTCCGAATAACGGTTTCCGGTATAAAGCGTGGTGTTAAAAAAAGTACCCGAGGTTTTTATGGGCCGGCCGCCAATGTTTGTTGGAACGGAAAAACGATCCAGCATAAACGCCGGCTCATTCAAATCATTATTATTCACAATGCCGCCGCTTTCTTCTGCCTGTAATTTATTGGCCAGAATCACAAAATAATTATTGTATCGCTTGGAAGGCGCCTGGTACCAGGAGGTAAACACATAATTATTGTGGTTTGCTTTTTGGTTTCGGAAAGTGCCCGGCGCACTGATCAAACGGTAGTTAAAACTGGCATTCCAGTACGGTTTTAGATTTTGCGTGTGCAGTACTTCAATGATCTGCTCTCCCTTGCTGGCCAGCGCATAATTCAACTCGGTGTAGGGCTTGGTTGTGTTGTAAAACGGAACGGTTTCCAGCTTTCGCTTGTACACATCAAAGGCATGAAAGCCCGGATCCCAGCCTGATTTTAACTGCGGGGCAAAAACGATGGACCGGGTAGCACTACCGGTATTGCCCAAATAAATGTGGGTGCCCGGAATGGGGAAATAAGCAGTAAAATCGGTTATGGAAGAATCCAATTTGTGAACCCGTAACGAATCAGCGTAGTAATAGGTAAGCGTAAGGCTCTCTTCGGCCTTTGCCCGGCTGCGCAAGCTATCGCCCCCACCACCCGAGCCCGTGTTGCCCAGCGATCCGATACGGTTGGAAATACCCTGCAATACATTTGGCCTTTGCGCCAGCGCCATTGTTGAGAGAAAAAAAAACAGCAACAACCCGATTCCTTTATGCATGCAGCAGCTTTTCACTTTATTAGTTTAAGGAAGCAATCAATTCACGGAAAACAGCAGAGAATTTTGGTTCGGCTTCTTTTGCAGCCTGCAATACTTCTTCGTGGGTAATGATGTTATCTTCTTCACGGATGCCGATATCGGTGATCACACTCATGGCAAAAACATCCATACCGGTATGCACCGCAGCAATCACTTCCTGCACCGTGCTCATGCCTACAGCATCGCCGCCCAATACATGAATCATCTTATACTCCGACCGGGTTTCAAATGTAGGACCCGTCACCCCAAAGTACACGCCTTCTTTTAGTTTGATGTTCAGTCTTTGAGCAATTTCTTTTGCCTTTCGGATCAGTTCTTTTTTGTACGGCTCACTCATGTCGGGAAAACGGGGGCCCAGGCGGTCATCGTTTCTTCCCAACAGCGGATTAACCGTGGCCAGGCTGATGTGGTCGGTGATGACCATCAGGTCGCCCACCCGAAAGCCAGGATTGACCCCGCCGGCGGCATTTGAAATAAAAAGGGTTTGCACCCCCAGATGCTTCATGACACGAATGGGGAAAACCACATCCTCCGCAGCATAGCCTTCGTAAAAATGAAAGCGGCCGGCCATGGCAATGATGGGTTTGCCGGCGATGGAACCAAAGATCAGTTTGCCGTGGTGACCTTCCACCGTTGATACCGGAAAATGGGGAATGGCATTGTATGCGATCTCTTTTTCCACCTGCATTTCGGCTACAAAATTTCCCAGCCCGCTGCCCAACACAACGCCAACCGTAGCCTGGTTTGAGTGGTAGTTTTTCAGAAAATCAGCAGCCTCAATTATTTTGTCATAATGATTCATTGCGGCAAAGATAGACGGAGCGGCTTAATATGGATATCTATAAAAATCACAATATTCCTCATCGCACAAAAGCCGTTTCAAAAAGCTGTCCCCTAAAACTTCGGTATAATCCATCCACTTGCCGGCTACTTTTATTTTGCGGTACACCAGTCGTATACCCTGGCTGTAATCAACCCACCAATTGACATGCCCTGTGTACAGGGGTTGAATGGGTTTGCCATCCGGCTTATGCCAGCCGTAAATAGCTACGCGGCCGGGTTTGTCCCGGGCTATTTTTCCGCTGATGACCACATCTTTTTTTATTCCGGCGATCAGCCCCTTTTGGCCCTTTCTCTGTCCCTCTATCATTAAATGATGATGGTACATAGTGGGGGTGCTGTCCCGCAGGGCATATAAGGGAAGGGGCTCCAGCTTTACCGAGGCCGCCCGGTAAATATCATTTACCATTTTTCGGGTGGGCAAAAAACACTGAAGGCTGTCTGCAATTTTTTGTGCCGCCATGGGCGAGATGTTCACCCGCACCCAGTCGTGGTTGCTACCCACACTTAAGTAATCCGGCGCTACAAAAT
>JAEVYV010000021.1 GCA_023392575.1 Bacteroidota bacterium
GTTTTGTACTGAAAATAACAAAGGCTTACCGTGTGGTGAGCCTTATTTTATGGCTGATGGCGCCGACCGGTTGGCTGCTTTCGCCGGATTGAAAACTAAGGATTATGGCTTTAAAAATCGCTATTCAAAAATCAGGTCGTTTGCACGACGATAGTATTCAGTTGCTGAAAGATTGCGGCATTGCCGTAAAGAACGGGCACAACCAGTTAAAAACGGTGGCCGACAACTTTCCGCTGGAAGTATATTCCTTGCGGGATGATGATATACCGCAGTACGTCGAAGACAACGTGGCGCATATTGGCATAGTAGGAGAGAATGTTCTGTTTGAAAAAAATAAATCGGTTGACGTGGTGGAGCAACTGGGTTTTGGAAAGTGCCGCCTCTCTATTGCTGTTCAAAAAAATGAACACTATACCGATGCCCGGTTTTTGCAAGGAAAGAAAATTGCTACGAGTTATCCGGTGCTCACCCAAAAGTTTTTTGATGAGAATAACATACAAGCTGAAATACACGAGATCAGTGGTTCGGTAGAACTGGCGCCCGGCATTGGTTTGGCTGATGCTGTTTGTGACCTGGTAAGCAGCGGTTCCACTTTGTTCATGAATGGATTAAAAGAAGTGCAAACGATCTTAAACAGCCAGGCGGTGTTGGTACGTTCCAAAAAACTGGAGCCGGAACAACAAACCTTATTAAATCAGTTGTTGTTCCGGATACGGTCAGTTAAAAAAGCAAAGAATAACAAATACGTATTACTGAATGCACCCAATGAATCTTTAGATAAGATCATCTCGCTGCTGCCGGGTATGAAAAGTCCTACGGTATTGCCCCTGGCCGAAAGCGGGTGGAGTTCCGTACACAGCGTGTTGAGCGAAGATGAATTTTGGGAAAAAATTGAGGCCTTGAAAAATGCCGGAGCACAGGGCATATTGGTGGTGCCCATTGAAAAAATGATTGTCTGAACGAAAAACGAAAATCTGCAGCCATGCACGTGATTAAAAACCCGGATCGAAAAAAATGGAAGGAACTGTTGCAAAGGCCTTATACCGACAACAGCCAGGTGGTGGCTTCGGTTCAGGCAATTTTGAACGAGGTAAAACAAAGCGGCGATCGGGCCGTACGGCATTTTACCCAAAAGTTTGACGGAGTCGCACCAAAAGATCTTGTGGTTACACCAAAGGAAATAGCCGAAGCGGAAAATAAACTATCCCATGAACTAAAAGCCGCCATTCAACAAGCCAAACAAAACATTGAAACCTTTCATAAAGCGCAGCTAAGTGGTGTACCGGTTATTGAAACCATGCCCGGCATTCAGTGCTGGCGAAAAAGCATCGGGATCGAAAGGGTGGGTTTGTACATTCCCGGAGGCACGGCGCCCTTGTTTTCCACGGTTTTGATGCTGGGTGTTCCGGCAAAGCTGGCGGGTTGCCGGGAAATTATTTTATGTACGCCCTGCAATAAAGACCAGGAAGTGCATCCGGCGGTTTTGTATGCGGCGCAGTTAACCGGCGTGACGCAGATCTTCAAAGCAGGAGGCGCACAGGCCATTGCCGCCATGGCGTACGGAACAGAAACCATTCCGGCGGTTTTTAAAATCTTTGGTCCGGGAAATCAATACGTGACCGTTGCCAAGCAGTTGGTGCAAATGCAGGGCGTGGCCATTGACATGCCGGCCGGGCCCAGCGAAGTATGTGTACTGGCCGACGAAACCGCCAATCCGTGTTTTGTGGCCGCCGATCTGTTGTCGCAGGCTGAGCATGGCGCAGACAGCCAGGTTTTATTGGTTTGTACTTCGGAGCTTATCGTTCGTGACTGTATGAAAGAACTTGAGCTTCAGGCAGAACAATTACCAAGAAAAGAAACCGCAAAAAAAGCGTTACAAAACAGCAAGGCCATCGTGGTTGAAAACAGGAGCGAAGCAATTGATTTGATCAACGAATATGCTGCCGAACATCTAATCATCAGTTGTAAAGATGCAGATGACATCGCGGAAAAAATTATCAATGCGGGTTCAGTTTTCCTGGGGAATTATTCACCGGAAAGTGTTGGGGATTATGCCAGCGGCACCAATCATACGCTACCAACCAATGGTTTTGCAAGGGCATATAGTGGTGTGAGTGTAGATAGTTTTGTGAAGAAGATCACCTATCAAAAGTTGAATAAGGACGGGTTGAAGAATATTTCTGAAACCGTTATTCAAATGGCGGAAGCAGAAGGATTGCAGGCACATGCTAATGCAGTGCAAGTGCGGTTGACCGCCCAGTAGAATTCTGAACGCACAAGGGAGTCCCGAGAGTGATCAGGACAACAGGCTAAATAATACGTCAAAAGCTGATAACATAATAGAAATGAATTTCGATTTAAATAAACTTGTCAGAGAAAACATCAAAGCGCTGAAGCCTTATTCCTCCGCCCGCAGCGAATTCAGCGGCACCGCCCGGGTGTTTTTGGATGCCAACGAAAACAGCTTTGGTTCTCCACTGACCAAATGGTACAACCGTTACCCCGATCCCTTGCAGTGGGAACTGAAAAAAAAGATCGCGGCTGTAAAAAACGTAGCGGCCGAAAACATGTTGCTGGGCAATGGCAGCGATGAATGCATTGATCTTTTGATCCGGGCTTTTTGCGATCCGAAAAAAGACAACATTCTTATTTGCCCCCCCACATACGGCATGTACGAAGTGTATGCGCAAATCAATGATGTGCCGGTAAAAGAAGTTCCTTTGCTGCCGGGTTATCAGTTAAACCTGGACGGCCTTGAAAATGCCCTGGATGCCCATACCAAAATAATTTTTTTGTGTTCCCCCAATAATCCCACCGGCAACAGCCTGGAGCGGGAAGATATAGAAATCGTACTCAACAATTTTTCCGGCCTGGTGGTGGTGGACGAGGCCTATATCAATTACAGCCGTCATCGTTCCTTTTTAGCCGAACTGAAGGATTACCCCAACCTGGTCGTGATGCAAACCTTTTCCAAGGCTTGGGGGCTGGCCGCCCTGCGCCTGGGAATCAATTTTGCTTCAACCGAGATCATTGAGGTGTTAAACAAGATCAAACCGCCGTATAACATTAACCAGGCCACCCAGGAGTTGGCCTTAAAGGCCCTGGATAATTTGGAGGAGGTGAATGCCATGATCAAAGAAACGGTCAGGGAAAGAGAAGCATTGGTAAAAGAGCTGGTTCAACTGCCCCTTGTAAAAAAAGTTTTTCCTTCCGATGCCAATTTTATTTTGGTGCGGATGGAAAACGCTACCGCCGTGTATAATTATTTAAAAGAAAAAGGCATTATTGTCCGCAACCGAAGCAACGTCGTCTTGTGCGAAGACTCGCTGCGCATCACGGTGGGCACTCCCGAACAGGACAAACAATTACTGCAAACCCTCAAAGAATACAAAAACTGAAAAATGGAGCAAAACATCCCTCAGGGCAAACGAGTTTTATTTATCGACCGCGACGGCACCCTCATTCTGGAAGTTCCGCCCTTTTATCAAATCGATTCGTTTGACAAAGTGGCGTTTTATCCCGAGGTGTTTAAATACCTGGGCCGCATAGCTGAAGAACTGAATTACGAATTGGTATTGGTCAGTAACCAGGACGGCCTGGGTACCGATAAATTTCCCGAAGAACAGTTCTGGCCGCCGCATAACCTCATCATGAGCTCCTTTGCCAACGAAGGCATTCTTTTTTCAGAAGAACTGATTGACCGGAGCTTTCCTTCCGATCACCTGCCTACCCGCAAACCGGGCATTGGCATGTTTACCAAATACCTGAACAACCCCGACTACGACCTTAAAAATTCTTATGTCATTGGCGACCGCATTACCGATGTGCAGCTGGCCAAAAACCTGAATTGTAAAGCCCTTTGGCTGAAGAACGATCCTCATCTTGGCGGAAAGGAAGTAAGCGATTCCATGGAAGAATTGAATGAAGTGGTGGCGCTGGCTACAAAAGACTGGAAAGATATTTATGAGTTTTTGAAATTGGGGAGGAGAGTGGTCACTCATTCCCGCAAAACATCGGAAACCCAGATCAACATTGTCTTGAATTTGGATGGAAGCGGACAGGCAAAAATTCATACAGGCTTGGGCTTTTTTGACCACATGCTGGATCAGATTGCCCGTCACGGCTCACTTGACTTAACGATCGAAACCAACGGAGACCTGCACATTGACGAACACCACACCATTGAAGATACGGGTATTGCTTTAGGCGAAGCTTTTGCCAAAGCCCTGGGCAATAAAAAAGGAATGGAACGGTATGGCTTTGCCCTGCCCATGGACGAAGCGGAAGCCAAGGTGTTGCTGGATTTTGGGGGCCGCAACTGGATTGTTTGGAACGCTGCCTTCAGCCGAGAAAAAATAGGAGATATGCCCACCGAAATGTTCTTTCATTTCTTTAAATCGTTTTCGGATGCCGCCCGGTGCAACCTCAATATAGAATGCAAAGGGGAAAATGAGCATCATAAAATTGAGGCAATCTTTAAGGCTTTTGCCAAAGCCATTAAAATGGCGGTAAAAAGAGATCCGCTGAAAAATTATTTGCCCTCAACCAAAGGCATTCTTTAAACATTTGGGTTGTAGTAAAGAAAACCCTTGCGGTATTGGCTGGAGGCCATCAGTGGTTTTGGCACAATTTTATTCCCGTTAAATATGTGGAATAAAATTGTAAGTCATGAAAACGCTAGTCTGTGTAATGGCAGGAGTTGTATTGCTGGGGTTTACCACCCACCAAACGGAAGCCATAGACGGTATTTGGACAGGCATTTACCGGAGCGATAACCTAAGGGAAAAAGTATGGGTGAAGTTCACGCCGCAAAACCAGGTGGAACTCTATAACGGCGATGTGGAAGAAGGTAAAAAAATTTCAGGCACCTACCTGCTTTTGGGCGATACGGTTTTACGGGTAACGTATCAAACCGAAGATGGCAAAGAGTACACCATGCAGGGGCATATCAACCAAAAGAAAAATTATGTTGACGGCGTTTGGCATGCAAGCAACAAGAGCGGCAGTTTTTATTTGAAAAAAGAAAAGATCCAGGAGCTCTTTTTGCAGCCTTAAGGTTGTTTGTACACCTTCCCGTCCTTCATTACAAAAACAACCTTGCGAATGTCCTGGATGGCCTTTGCAGGATCGCCGTTTACCGCAATTATATCGGCGAGCAATCCTTTTTTTATTCTTCCAAATTTGCCGGCATAACCAAATACATCCGCATTGACCGAAGTAGCCGATTTCAAAACATCCAGGGGTTGCATTCCGTATTCAACCATCAGTTCCATTTCCCTTGCATTATCGCCGTGGGGAAATACCCCCACATCGCCGCCCATGCAAATGGTGACGCCGCTTTTTAAAGCCGATTGAAAACTTTTCTTTTTGGTCTTTATTCGTTCCGGTTCAGGGTCGACACCTTTTTTCCAGCCACTGTATTGTAAAATGGCATCGCTGGCGGCCAGCGTAGGACAAAGCGCCACGCCTTTTTCTTTCATTAATGCAAATACTTCGTCATCGCCTTCGTCGCCGTGCTCAATGGTAGAAACCCCGCCCATAACCGCCCGGCGCATGCCTTCTTTGGTAGAGGCATGTGCTACGGTTTGTCGTCCGCCGCTTTGGGCAATGCCGGTAGCCCAGGCAATGGCTTCGGCACTAAACGTGGGAGCCGCCTGGCCCTCTCTGCCCCAACGGTAATCTGCATAAATTTTTATCAGATCGGCGCCCTTGCCAATTTGGGTTCTTACTTCATGGGTGAGGTCTTCCATCCCGGCCACTTCTGCGGCGCCCTGGGGCAGGTCTATGTCAGCGTTATTGTAATTGGGCCCGTAACTTCCTTTGGCGACAATGGCTTTGGTGGCAATGATCATTCGGGGGCCGGGGACAATCCCTTTTTCAATGGCCGTTTTTAAGCCGGCATCATCATAAGCCGCTCCTTCGGTTCCCAAATCCCGAACGGTGGTAAAACCGGCCATCAAAGAGGCTTGGGCATGATTCACGGCCCGGGCGGTTCGCTCGGCACGGCTTTCTTTCAACAC
>JAEVYV010000025.1 GCA_023392575.1 Bacteroidota bacterium
GGGTGCGGCAGAATTTTGTACGCTATCTGATCACCGAATTAAAATATCCTTCCGCCCTGATTGCCCTTGAAAAAGAAATTGTGTTGAACGAATTGAAAAAACGCTTTGACATTTTGGTGTACAACAAAGAACACCAGCCCTGGATGATGATTGAGTGCAAGGCGCCGGAAGTGGCCTTAAGCGAAGATGTGCTGCAACAGGCATTGCGTTACAACATCAGCGTGCCGGTGGAGTTTATCGTGATCACCAACGGCCAGGCTACTGTGGGGTGGAGAAAGGAAGGAAGGGAATTGAAGTTGCTGAAGCTAATGCCGACGTGGTAAGCGATTGTTTCCACAACGATTACATAAGTCTATCAGGTTCACTGAAGGAAGAAAGGCTGCACCTTTTTAAAACCGCTTGCCAATTGAGAACCCCACCAATGGGAAAACAAATGATTGGTTGAAAACAGGGGTAAAGCTTACACGAAACATAGTGTTCTTATTTGTATGGTGGCGATAGCCAACACCTGGAACAAAATTTACCTGCTCTATTTTCTCCCATTTTCCTTTTCCGCCTGCAAGCCGGGTCATGCCAAATCCTATTTCGATAAAAGAGGCCTCATTCTTTGTTTTGAAAAGATAATTGATGCCCGCAGGAATGCTCAACCCCACCATCGGCACCACTCCAACGCCCATGCGGAGCCCCAGCCCTGGTGCCCTGCCCAATTGCCTCTCATAGTTTAAGGAAAATGCAATGCCATTACCTCCGGCCTCAAGGTAGATATCGTTTTTTTGAAAGCCATTCTGCGCCACGAGTGTATTGGCAAAAAGCAATATGAGGAATAGCAGGATTGTGGTTTTGGTATTCATAATGCGGAAATATATAGCTGGGTTAAAGTTTAAAACTTTGTGTCGGTAAAGAATTAGGACGCCATCTGCAGGTAGCTGCTATTCAAGTTATAAATTAAATTTGTGAGATAGTAGTTTTAATAGAAAAGAAAGTGAGTTTGCCACAAGGCGGCCGAGGCAAAAAAGTTAAGTGTGAACGGCTACAACGGAGACCTTGCAGGGGAAGGGAGTAAGCTTGTTCATGCCTGTATAACCTTTATCACAGTAAGTAAATGGGCCAGCCAAACGCCTTGTTGTTTTGACGCAGGCAGAATAGTATAATTTAGATTTAAAATAAACACGTGCCTGCTAAAAAGGTTTATTCATTTTTCATTGGGTTTCTCCTTCTTTTCGCGGTCTACCACTTTCCGGAATTTTTTTCAGCTTTTTGGATCATGGCTGTTTTTAAAATTGGCTTTCTATTCCTTGCCTACATTTTAGCACGGCTTCAGGGTTGGAAGGGATTAGGAGGATATGGGCTTGGCCTGGTGCCTGCCTGGTGGCGAAACCTGCTCAAAGGGTTATTGATTGGACTAACAGCTTTTGCCTTTTCTTTTTTGCTGTCTCTGCAATGGGGCTATGAGAAGATCAATTCTTTCCCATCCCTGCAAGCAATCGTTCAGCAATTGCCAATGATTCTTTTAATGACTTCCATTCCTTCTGTGGCCGAAGATATTTTAACAAGAGGATACCTGTTTGGTCATTTAAGTAAGTCAATGAACAGAAGCACATGGATCTTACTTTCTTCAGGGGTTTTTGTACTCAATCATATATGGCGGCTGAACGATGGCGCAGCCGTCATCGCCTATCTTTTTTTGCTTGGGTTGGTGTTGGCGTACGCGGTGTGGAACACCCAATCTCTTTGGCTGGCGTTCGGTATTCATTGGGGCGCAAACATTGCCTTTGAGTCAACCAATTCCTTATGGCAAACCGAGCCGCTGGTGCCGCACAAAGGGAGCACCTGGTTGCTGGCTGCTACATGGGGCTTGGTGCTGATCGTTTTTGTTTTATTTCAGCGACGTAAGAGGTTTAGTGATTTATCCCGAAGAACCCCGCGGTAACAAACTTTAAGGGTAAGACTGCGGCGGAGGCTCATCGGAGCAGAAAACGGTGGTCCGCTTTACCTATTGCGTATGATGTCCGTTACTTGTTCAATCCAATTGCGGTCGTCTTTTAAAACAATATCCGGACTGATTCCATAATCCTCGTACGGCAACATCTTTGCATGGTCATTCATGTCCGTCGGGTAAATCTGAAATCGTCCACTCGGTAGGGTTTCTCTTTTGCCAAAATTGCTTCCATAGGTCAGCATTCCCTTTGTTGTTTGCCCCACCGTGGTAACCTTTCTGAGTTTTTTTAATTCCAGGGTAAATAATTCTGCCTGGCTTAACGTGCCATTGTTTACCAGCACATACAAGTGTCCGTTTTTTACGTATTCTTTCAGGAGCCTAAGGTATCTTTTCATTTCCTTCGTGGCCCCACCTTCATTGTTTCTTAGATCCAAAATAAGGTAGGGGGCTTTCAGGTAATTTCTTATGGAATCACAAAAACGCTGTGATTCCTGCATGGTTGCGGGCTTTGCTTGAAAGGATTGGACCAATAAGTACTGAATATCATCATTTATATTTTCCAATTTGAACCTTGAAGGGACCTTGGGCAGGTTTACATGATCAATTTGCCGCAGTTGTTTTGAGTAGGTGCTTTGAGAATAAGATGCATGGAAGTAAGAGTTGACCAAAGATTGGTTTTGGTATTTTTCGCTCGTTTGAAGCAGGAAGTATTTATACAAAGGATGACCATAAATGGCTTTGTATAGATTGGGTGCATACTCATAAAGGTGAACGGCAATTTGTCCTTTCAGCCACAGTTTCGTATTGGAATGGACGATGACCCCGATATATTCCCTGTCCCCTTTTTTAAAAAGACCAATAGTGTAATGCTTATCGTAATGATAAATTCCTTCAAGCGAATCTTTAGGTTTTTCAGCTAATTCGTTTTTTAATGAGTCAATGTTGATGTCGAAGGTCGGATAGTCAAGAAACTCTTTTGTGGTGAGAAAGCTGTCGATGCGCTCATTTGTTTTGAAGTTGTTATAGTTGGGAAGTTGATAAAAGCCCAGGTGATTGTCCCGCAGGGGAAATAACAACTGCGACAGATTGTAAAAGTATTTGTAGCTGTTTGGATTGCTAACCGTGTCTGAAGCCAGACGGGCATACAAAGCATGATAATTCGATCGCTTGTCACCCTTGATTTGCGCCTTGTACGAAGGCGTTTTTTGAATAATTGATTTTAATACAGTTAAGTCTGTCAAATAGGTGCTTGTCTGGGCATTTGAAGTGAGCACCAGGAAAAGCAAAACTGAAACAATGGCGATTCTCATGCTTTAAAAGGGCGTTTTGTATTGCGTACTGCAGTTGTATTTAGGAACCAATGTAATGAAACATTTAGAAACGATTGTACCCGCCGTGTCTAAATGTTTGTACACGATTGATGTTATCAAACTTGCTGCATAGAATTACCGGACGTAGAAGAGTGTCCCGATAGCTATCGGGACAACAGAAACCCAATCGCATTATTTCAACCGGCTGCATTATCATTACCAATCCCCATGATGCTCATCTGCTAAAAATAGTTCAACTAAAAGTCATTACTCTTCAAAATAAAAAAAGCACCGCTTGCGCAGTGCTAAACTTTTCAACTACTCAACCTTTCCACAATTATCTTGTTTCCGCCATATCCGGAATGGCTTCGGCTTTATAGGCTCCGGCATCCAGTTTGGCCTTGGTTTCGCTGAAGGCTTTTAG
>JAEVYV010000082.1 GCA_023392575.1 Bacteroidota bacterium
TCTTTGACTTTGCAGTTTTATTGGGTAAAATTATTCGGGGTAAAAGAAACGACTTTTCGAATAGGGAGAGGATCGGGGACTTGAGGTTGGCTCTTTTGACCCATTCAGGCTAAGCGGACATAAAACGTATTAGGCAGAAAAACCCCTGAAGTAGGATGATTAAAATTTTATTCAAAGGACTCCGTAGCAAGGCAGTTCCGCTCCAAGCTAATATGGCGGCTAAATTATGTATTTGGGATTTTGTCTGGAATCTTACAGCCGAACCACTTTCTTGTTCGAACGTAGTGCCTTAATGGTTTCAACCCTGATTTTCAGATCTTCTTTCGCTCTTCTGATTTCGGCTACAGAAACATCGGGAAGCGGGGTGCAGGCGGAAAGCTTTGTTTTTTGAATGTCCTTTTCCGTTTTTTCAAGCTGGGTTAAAATCAGTTTGTAGTTCATTTGAAGACTATCCAACTGAATCAGGGTTAAGGCCTGCGATAAATTCACATTGATCTTGTTCCAATCTACTTTTTCGTATTGGGCCTTCAGGTTTTGTTCTATGTTTTCCCAGTTGATTTTTTCTACTTCCTCTTTATACTCCTGATGGGCCAGGGCCTTTTCCTGCTCCGTCATGGCATCGGCAATCTGGTTTTCAATTTCCTTCCATTGCAGGGTGTTCATTACTTTTTTGGTCGCATCTACAGTCGAAGCCACCTGCTCTTTTTGTTCCTTGGTTAAGGAGGCGTCAATGTCATCTCCGGCCACTTGCACCACATGGTTGCCGGTTGGTTCGTTAGCCACGGCAATGTCTGTTGGCACATCTTCAGATAAAACCCCCGTTGCGGGGTCTGTCTGCTCCAACTTGGGGGCCGAAGCCGTTTGAAGAGGAGTTGGGATTAGAACGGGTGATTCTGTATGTGCCGGCGATTGCGACTCCTCTCCGGAACGGAACAGGGCAAAAGGATTTCCCATATCGGCATAGGAAAGAGAATGAGGACCGCTTGGGGTTTCCTTTTCTTTGATGATTAAAACAGAATTGAAAGCGACAATGAAAAGCAGGGCGGCCAGCACTCCGGCAAACTGCCTGAACTGAAACCCTTTTTTCTTTTCCAGCCCTACAATTTTTTCAATTCGGTTCAGTAAATAGTTTTTTCCGGTAGCGGCAATAGCCAGTACCTGGGTTTGGGCAGAAATTTTTTCCAGGGTCAAGAGGGCGGAAGCATAACTTACCTTGTCGTAACCAAATTGCAACACCAGTTGATCGCAGCAGTTTTCCCTTTCGGCCTCTATGGATTTCAAAAATAGTTTTACAAACGGATTGAAATAAAGAAGTGTATGAATAATGCTGATGATAAAATTCACCAGGTAGTCGTACCGTTTGATATGGGCCAGTTCGTGTAGCAAGACCGCTTCTACCTGCTGGGTCGATAAATTATTGAGGGCTGCAATGGGTAAAAGGATAACTGGTTTGATATAGCCAATGGTTACCGGCGATGTTACTATTTCAGAAACATACACCAGCACTTTTTTTCCAATGCCCAGGTGGCCGGAGATTTTTTGAACAAAAAGCCGGTAGTTGAGATTTGCTTTCTGCAGGCCTTCTTTTTTAATACACCGAACAAACTGCCAGTTCCGGAAGAGCCGGTAGGAGGGAAAGATCAGCAGGCTCAGATAGGCAAGCGAAGCGGAAAAAAGAAAAATATTTAAAATGTTATTTGGAGTGGCTATGGTCTGGTCGAAAAGAGCAATGGCAGAAACCGGACTGCTGTTGTAAAAGAACAGAAAGCTTAGGATAAACCAGGCAAATCCGGCCATGATGGCGGCCACAGAAAACTGGTATTTTTTATGGGAACTTAGCTTAAAAATGTGCGAGGCGGCTACATAAAGGCACCACAAAAGGGCCATTTGCCAAAAACTGTTCAGCGTAGCCCATCCCAGCGATTGCAAGAATTGCGACTGGCTCCAACCATCCATGGTTTACTGTTTTTTCAGGTTGTCAATAAGAGTTTGAATTTTTTCCAACTCCTCAGCAGAAACCTTTTGGTCGCTGCTACCCAGTGCCTGCAAAACTAATTGAGTGGAGGATCCTCCAAAAAGAGAATCGATCATTTTATTTAAAAGGTGTTTTTGGGTCTTCTCCCGGTTTACCGCCGGTTGATAAACGTGGGTCCTCATGGACTCATCCCGCTTTACTAAGCCCTTTTCATGCATAATTTGCATGAGCTTTAACGTGGTGGTGTAGCCCACATCCTTGGATTTGGCCAGCTCTTCGTGTACTTCACGAACGGTGGCCACGTCTTTTTGCCAAAGAATGTTCAGAATTTCCAGTTCACTTTCGGTTGGTTTAACGTATTTGGCTGCCATAGTAAACAATTTCCTAACGAATATACGACCAATTTCGTACAAGCAAAACCATTCAGCCATATTTAATTTTTATTAACACTATTTAACGAGGAACGGCCAAACCAGGCCATGAAGGAGACAAACCGGCTGTCGTGGACCGCTTTTTTGTAAGCGATGATCCGGCTGCTGGTACCGTGAGGGGTATTCGTTCTCCGTTGGTCCCTCTATCCGAAGGATGCAGTTCTTGTGCGCTGGTGGTTCGATGCGCCATTTTTCAGGTTGCCATCCGGTGCAATCAAATTCGGAAGGCTGGCAGGCCGTCAACTTAGCTTTCGCATCTCCTTTACCGTCTTGCTCTTTCCGTCATGGCTCCAGCCCGGCGGCTGAATAAAATAATGAATGGCATTTTTGAAAGAACCGGATCTCGCCGCTGCCTTAAACAGGTCGGTCCAGGTTTTTAGGGCCAGCACCACGGGGTTGAAGGACTCTATGTTTTTTGTCAGTCCATAGGTGGGTTTTTCTTCTTCTGGCTGAAAGGTTCCAAACAGCCGGTCCCAAATGATCAAAATGCCGCCGTGATTTTTGTCCAGGTATTTTAAATCGCTCCCATGGTGTACCCGGTGGTGCGATGGGGTGTTGAGCACAAACTCCAGCGGCCTGGGAAGTTTGTGCACGGTTTCTGTATGAATCCAGAACTGGTAGATCAAACTGATTTGCTGCATGAACAAGATCCAGATGGGGTGAAATCCCAACAAAGGCATCCAGCTCCAAAATAAAAAAGCGCCGGTAGCATTTCCGGTCCAGGTTTGCCGTAGGGCCGCTGCCAGGTTGTAGTGTTGCGAAGAATGGTGCACCACATGCGAAGCCCAAAACCAGTTTACATTGTGTGCGGTTCTGTGGAAAAAATAATAAGAAAGGTCGTCGGCAAAAAACAACAAAACCCAGTACCACCATTGCGATGCATCCAGCTCAAAAATCCGGAACCGGTACAAAAAACTAAACCAGCCAAAGATCAACGCCTTGGTGGCAAAACCCACGATCACATTTCCAATGCCCAACCCCAAACTGCCCCAGGTGTCCCTGGTTTCATAAAGGTGCTTGTTTTCCCTATAAGAAAACCATGCTTCCAGGGAAAGCAAAACCAGAAAACCCGGTATGGCATAATAAAGCAGGGCGGGAGGCATCGTTATCCAAATTTAATGTTGTTTTTAAAAAAGATGCATCCCGAAACTTAATAGCTTTGGTTATGCCCGAGATTATTACCGTTACATTCAACCCCACCATAGACAAAAGCACCAGCATCGATGCGCTGGTGCCCGAACGAAAGCTGCGTTGCTCGGAGCCTCATTTTGAACCGGGCGGCGGGGGCATCAACGTGGCCCGGGCTTTTAAAAAACTGGGCGGCGAGGCAACGGCCATTTTTCCCGCGGGTGGCTATTCGGGCAAGTTTTTATCTGAATTGATGGAAAGCGAAGGCGTGCCCGTTCAGGTTATCGGGATCAAAAGCCATACAAGAGAAAATCTGATTGTCTTCGATAAATCAACTGCACAGCAATATCGTTTTGGCATGCCGGGTTCGCAGGTAACAGAGCCGGAGTGGCAAAAAATACTGCAAGCTGTTGAAGCGGCCGATGCCCGGTACATTATTGCCAGCGGCAGCCTGCCGCCCGGGGTGCCCGACGAGGTCTTTGGAATGATTGCTGAAATTGCCAAAAGAAAAAATGCCCGGCTGGTGGTGGATACATCCGGACCGGCGTTGAAAAAAGCCGTAGACAAAGGCGTTTTTTTGTTTAAGCCTAACCTGGGCGAACTGGCTTCCCTGGTAGGGAAGGAAGAAGTGTCGCATGAATCGGTGGACCAGATAGCCCGGGAAATTATCCGCCGAAGCGGCTGCCAGGCCATTATGGTTTCTATGGGCGCTGCCGGAGCCCGCCTGATTACCGAAAAACAGACGGTTCAGGTGATCCCTCCGGTGGTGAAAAGGTTGAGCACCGTAGGCGCCGGCGACAGCATGGTAGCCGGAGCAATTCTTAGTTTGTGGAGGGGAAAGAGTTTAGTCGAAGCCCTGCAATACGGCGTGGCCGCCGGTACTGCCGCCACCCTCAATCCGGGCACCGGGTTGTGCCAGCTGGAGGATGTGGAAAGGCTTTATAAAATTATCAGCATGTCGCCACCATCCCAACCCGGCAATTTTATGTAAGGCTTGATTCATACCAAACCGCTGTCAAGAAAAACCATTGTGAGACGAGAAACGGCAGACGTGCAACAGAATCAATATCTTTCTCTTCTGTCATCTATCATCTGTCCTCTTGTTGGCCGTTTGGCACCAACCTCTCTTCGCAACACCGGAAGAGAAACAGCCTTCGTACCGCTGCCGTTCATTTTCTTCTTTTTATATCAAATAAAAAGCGTTTCGTTTGAAAGCAGGATCGATTGTTCGAAAGAATGGTTGAAGAAATTGCCCTGGTGCAGATGCTAAACTTTTTTGGATAGGGGTAAAATAAAAGTCCCCCGTAAGCAGATCGGGGGAACTTTTTTTTGTCTCTCACAAAGCAGAACTATCGTAAATAAACTGTAGTTGCTGAATTAACTTTTGAGGCAGTCACTTTTATAGACTGTTCAGTCTTTTGTTTCGCTGCACCGGTCTCCGAAATATTTTTTGTATGAAACATAGATGCCAGGGTTGGCGCAATCACCAGGGAGACAATAGACATCAGTTTAATTAAAATATTCATGGATGGGCCTGAGGTATCTTTAAATGGATCACCTACGGTATCCCCGGTTACGGAAGCCTTGTGCGGGTTAGATCCTTTAAAATATTTCTCACCATTGATGTCAACGCCTTTCTCAAAGCTCTTCTTTGCATTGTCCCAGGCGCCGCCGGCGTTGTTTTGGAACATGCCCATCAACACACCACTTACGGTGGCTCCGGCAAGAAAACCGCCCAGCGCTTCGGGGCCCAATAAAAAGCCAATGATCAATGGAGAAATAATAGCAATAGCACCGGGCAGCATCATCTTTTTAATGGAAGCTTCGGTAGAAATAGCCACGCATTTATCGTATTCGGGCTTTCCTTTTCCTTCCATGATTCCGGGAATCTCACGGAACTGCCGGCGTACTTC
>JAEVYV010000237.1 GCA_023392575.1 Bacteroidota bacterium
AATCGTACAACGAACAGGTTTTTCGGGACTATGGAATTGATGTGCGGTTTGTGCAGGACAACCATTCATGGTCTTCGTACGGGGTCATCAGGTGTCTGCACTACCAGTTGCATCCCTATGCACAGGCCAAACTTGTGCGGGTGTTGCAGGGTAGGATTCTGGACATTGCCGTGGATGTGCGGCCAGGTTCACCCACCTATGGCCGGCATTTTCCCATCGAGCTTTCGGCGGAAAACCAAAAGCAGCTCTTTATTCCCGCAGGGTTCGCCCACGGGTTTTCGGTGCTGAGCGAAACGGCGTCGGTGCTTTATAAATGCGATCATTTTTACAACAAGGAAAGCGAAGGCGGCATTATTTATAACGATCCATCCCTGAATATCGACTGGCAAATTCCTCCGGGAAAAGAAATTGTTTCCGAAAAAGACGTTCAGCTACCTTCATTGGCGCAGGCAAAAAATAATTTTCAATTCCAGCAGTAAAAGGCATGATCAATGTAATTGTTAGCGGAAGCAATGGCCAGGTGGGAAGCGAATTGCAAGAGCTGGCTCCTGCTTATCCGGAATGGAATTTTGTTTTTCTTGATCGGGAAAAACTGCCCATTAATGATAAGGAGGCCCTGAGTAAAATTTTTGCCACCTATCACCCGCAATACTTCATTAACTGCGCTGCCTATACTGCTGTTGACAAAGCCGAAGAAGAGCGGGAGAGAGCCTTCGAAATTAATGGAACAGCCGTAGGGGCGATTGCCGACTTGTGTTTCCGGCACGCCTGCAGGTTTATCCACATCTCCACCGATTATGTATTTGACGGAGAAAGCCGTGCGGCTTTAAAAGAAGAGCAGGCCACCGCCCCGGTAAACGCATACGGGAAAAGCAAGTTGCTGGGAGAACAACTGGCACAGGAAAAAAACCCGGAAACCATCATCCTTCGTACTTCCTGGGTTTATTCGGTTTACGGAAAAAACTTTGTGAAGACCATGATGCGTTTGATGGATGAACGGGAGCGCCTTGGCGTAGTGAACGATCAAATCGGTTCGCCAACCTATGCGGCCGATTTGGCCGAAGCGATTTTGCAAATCATGGGCTCCAAAAAATGGGTGCCGGGCATCTATCATTTCAGCAACGAAGGCGTGATCAGTTGGTTTGATTTTGCCAACGAAATAAAAACATTGAAGGGTTCATCTTGCACGGTGGAACCCATAGCTACCGCCGATTTTCCAACCCCGGCCAAACGTCCGGCCTACTCTGTACTGGATAAAACAAAGATTCAAAATACATTTTCCATCCGGCTGAAGAACTGGAAGGATAGTCTGAAAATTTGCGTGGATAAATTGAAGGCTAGTTAAATTTTTGAAGCACTCCGTTCATTAAGTGATTGATCGCTTCGTTTTTTAACTGACCAATACTGCCCTCATGGGTATGGTGCAGGCCTTTGGAGTAATCAAAGCGGAATTCACCCTTTTCAATTTGGTTTCCCACCTGCTGATAGGCTTCCCGGAAGGGAATTCCTTTATTCACCAATTCGTTCACTGCTTCTACGCTGAACAGGTATTTGTATTTTTCATCAGCCAGGATATTGTCTTTGATCTCGATGTTGGAGAGCATCAAGCGGGCCAGTTGAATGCAGGCTTTTAATTCTTCTATGGCGGGGAAGAGAATTTCCTTGGTTAACTGCAGGTCCCGGTGGTAACCCGAAGGCAGGTTGTTCAAAAGCAGGGTGAGTTCGTTTGGAACCGATTGAATGCGGTTGCATTTGCCCCGTATCAGCTCAAACACATCGGGGTTTTTTTTGTGCGGCATGATGCTGCTGCCCGTGGTCAGTTCGGAGGGGAATGAAATGAACCCAAAGTTTTGGTTCAGGTACAGGCAACAGTCCATCGAAAGCTTGCTTAAAGTAGCTGCAATGCAGCTCAGTCCCATGGCAACCAGTTTTTCTGTTTTGCCGCGGCTCATTTGCGCATATACCGAGTTGTAATTGGGCGATGCAAAGTTTAAGAGTTGGGTTGTTAGCTCCCTGTTCAGTGGAAAGGACGAACCATAGCCGGCGCCGCTGCCCAAAGGATTTTTGTTTGCCACCGCGTAGGACGCAGCCAGCATTTCCAGATCATCTACCAGGCTTTCGGCATAGGCGCCAAACCACAACCCAAAAGAGGAAGGCATGGCAATTTGCAAATGCGTATACCCCGGTAAAAGCTGGTTCTTGTATCTTTCACTTTGCGATAGCAAAAGCTCGAACAGGCCTTTTACCTCGTCTTTGATATGTAAAATTTCTGCCCGCAAGTACAGCTTAATGTCAACCGCCACCTGGTCGTTGCGGCTGCGGCCACTGTGAATTTTTTTTCCAATATCCCCAATGCGCTCTGTTAGTAAAAACTCAACCTGGGAATGAACATCTTCTACGTCTTCGCCAATGGTGAAGTTTCCTTCCTCGATTTCCTTTGCAATCTGTTGCAAGGCCTCCACCGCCCTGGCCGATTCTTCTTTTGTCATCAGTCCCACTTCGCCCAGCATTTTTACATGAGCAATGGATCCCTGAACATCATAGGGGGC
>JAEVYV010000265.1 GCA_023392575.1 Bacteroidota bacterium
CCTTAAAAGATGAAGTACCCGAGCGGGCCAAGGACATTCTTAACGAACTGATGATCGTGTATGAGAAGGCCAACCTGCACGACAAAAATATGCTTGCCGAAAACACCATGACTTTCGTTGAAAAACGCCTGGCCCAAGTGGCGCTGGAACTGGATTCGGTTGAAGCAAAAATGCAGAAATATAAATCCAATAGCGGGGCCTTCAACATCAATACGCAGGGCGAACTGTTCTTGAAAAATGTAAGCGATAACGATCAAAAGCTTAGCGAGATCAACATGCAGTTATCGGTGCTGGATCAGGTTGAAAACTATGTGCTTTCCAAAAACAGCGATGCCGGCATTGTGCCGTCAACCCTGGGTATCACCGATCAAACCTTAAGCCGCTTGTTGGGCTTGCTCTACCAGGCCGAACTGGAATATACCAAACTAAAAAGCACAGAGGCCGAAAACTCACCGGCCCTGGTTGCCCTCAACAACCAAATTCAAAAAATCAGGCCCGGCATACTGGAAAACATCAAAAGCCAGCGAAAAAGCCTGGAGGCCGGAAAACAAAACCTCCATGCCACCAATGCCTCTTACTCGTCGGTGCTGCAAACCATGCCCCGAAAAGAAAAGGAATTGCTGGACATCAGCAGGGAGCACAGCATTATCAGCGCCACCTATTCGTTTTTACTTCAAAAACGCGAAGAATCGGCTCTATCTTATGCCTCTACGCTTCCCAACAGCAGCATCGTTGATAAAGCCGACTCCACATACCTGCCCGTGAGCCCCAAAGCAAAAGTGATCTACGGCCTGGCCTTTATCGTTCCATTAATTATTGGCATCGGCATCATCACCGTAAAAGAAACGTTTAATACCAAGGTGCTGTTCCGCGAAGAAATTGAAAACATAACGGCCTATCCCATTGTAGGGGAAATTTGCCATAACAAGGCCAAAACCCCTCTGGTTATAGATAAGAAAAAAAGAACGTTTATTGCCGAACAGTTCCGGCAATTAAGGGTGGCCCTCAGCTTAAACAACGAAATTTTGGGCCGCAAGCGGATTTTAATTACCTCCACCATTTCCGGGGAAGGCAAGAGTTTTATTGCCCTGAACTTGGCCACCTCATTTGCTTTGAGCGGGAAGAAAACGGTTTTGTTGGAGCTGGATATCAGCAACCCCTCCATTACCGATAAAGTCAATATTGTCAGAACACCGGGAATTTCCGATTATCTGCAGGGGCTCAGCGAACCCGAAGAGATTATCCGGCGGAGCGATTTTAATGAAAACCTGTTCATCATACCGGCCGGCACCGCCCCCGACAGTCATCCTTCCGAATTGATGGAAAACGGGCGGATCCTGGATTTGCTGAACTACCTCAACGAAATATTTGATTGGGTGATCATTGATACAGCGCCGGTTAGCTCCATCACCGATGCCTACTTGCTTTCCCGCCGCTGTGATGTAACACTCTACGTGATCAGGCACGGCTACACCCCGAAAGTATTCATACAAAGGCTGGATCAAAACAATAAGAACAACCAGCTAAACAATCTTTCCATTGTTTTCAACGGCATCCGCCCCAGAGGATTTGGCAAACACCATTATGGCTATGGTTATGGTTATGGATACGTGTACGAAGACAAGAACCAAAACAAAAGAAAAATGCATGCAAAAGCCTGATAAGCTTTTGGTATTGCGAAGCATCATTTAAAACCAGCAACGCATGAACAGCACATAAATACCTTACTATAAAACACGCAAGTTGCCATCAAAATTCAGAAATGTTACTATGGAACCGGAGCAAGCCGGAGTTGATGTGTTACCCCTTAACCAAAAAATATATGCTCAACACTGAAAAACACTGGATAGCAGTTTACACCAGGCCGAGATGGGAAAAGCAAGTGGCAAAAACCTTAACCTCAAAAAAAATTGAAAACTATTGTCCCCTAAATAAAGTCGTCAGGCAGTGGTCCGACCGGAAAAAAGTGGTTTATGAACCCCTCATCAACTCGTATGTTTTTATCAAAGCCAGTGTGGATGAGTATACCATAATCAAACAGGTGGACGGGGTGATCAACCTGGTCTACTGGTTGGGCAAGCCGGCCATCATCAAACCCAAGGAAATCGAATCCTTAAAATCTTTTTTGGATGACTGTTATAATGTGCGGGTTGAAAGGATAGATGTGAATGTAAACGACGAGGTAAAAATCATTCACGGTCCTCTTGTATCCAGAGAGGGAAAGGTAATAGAAGTGCAATACAATCATGTAAAGATCTTACTGCCCTCACTGGGGTATTCTCTGGTTGCGCAGGTGGCAAAAGCGCATATCGAAAAAGTAAGGGTGTTGCCGATGAACCCGCCGGCAAATACGACGTATTCCAAATTGTCTTCTTTATAATTGGGCAGCATGAAAGTGGCCTACATTACCACTTATAATTCCGAAGACGTGCACCATTGGTCCGGTACCGTTTATAATATAGCCGAGAGCTTGAAAAAAAACGGAGCGGAACTGATCCGGATCGATTGCCGTTTAGAGTTCAGCCCGGTGCAAAGAATGCAAAGAAAGTTGGCCAAACTGTTCGCCAATAAATTGCTGTTGATTGAAAGGGAGGCCGCCTATCTAAAAAAGATTGCCGAAAAAGCCGAGCGCCTGCTTTTGCAAAAAGAATACGATGTTGTTTTTTCTCCGGGTTCGCTGCCCATCACCTATTTAAAAAGCAATAAGCCCATTGTGTTTTTTACAGATGCCACATACGATTGCCTGATGGGCTTGTACCCTCAGGGCCAGCAGCTCTCAAAGCGAAGTATCGTTCAGGGAAACCAGGCAGAAGGCAGGGCCATTAAAAACGCAGACCTGATTTTTTATACCTCGGAGTGGGCCAGAAAAAGCGCCATAAAAACCTATGGCGGTGAAGCGGCCAAGATCTTGCAGGTGCCGGTAGGGGCCAATATGGTGCATGCTAAAACTGAGGCGGAAATAAAAGAGCTGATCAACAAGCGCAGGAAAAAAAAAGAAAAAAACTTTTTGTTTATTGGCGTGGACTGGCACCGGAAGGGAGCCAGAAAAGCAATAGAAACCGTTGCCGAGCTGAATAAAAAAGGTCTGAAAGCCATGATTTATTTGGTGGGGTGTCGGGTGCCGCCAAACGAAAGCCTGCCCGGATTTGTAAAACACTACCCCTTTATTTCCAAAGCAAGCGCTGAGGGGCTTCGGGTTTTAAACAAACTGTTTGAACAAGCTGATTTTTTTATCCTGCCCACCATTGCCGATTGTACCCCTGTGGTGTTTGCCGAAGCTGCTTCGTATGGATTGCCGGTCATTACCACCAATGTAGGCGGATGCCCCTCCATGGTTGTCGATGGGCAAACGGGTTTTTGCATCAAAGAAGAAAATTTTGTGCAGGAAGCCACCGAAAAAATTTTGGAACTCTGCGGAGCTGACGACGCATACGAACTCCTAGGCATTAATGCATACCAACGCTACAAAAATGAATTAAACTGGGACGTGATTGGAAAAAAGACCATGAACGCCATCC
>JAEVYV010000276.1 GCA_023392575.1 Bacteroidota bacterium
GTGCTGGTCATTGCCTGTCCCTGCGCTCTGGGGCTGGCCACTCCGACCGCCATCATGGTGGGTGTGGGGAAAGGTGCGGAGCAGGGCATTTTGATCAAGGACGCCGAGGCCCTGGAGTTGGCGCACCAGGTGGATGCCATTGTGTTGGACAAAACAGGCACCATTACGCAAGGCAAACCCGAAGTCACCGGTATTTTGTGGCAGAAGGAAACCGAAGAAAACCAAAACATTCTTTACAGCATTGAAAAAGCCTCAGAGCATCCTTTGGCCGATGCCATAAGCCGGCACTTTGAAAACAAAGCCACCAGAAAAGACCTCTCTTCGGTAAATGCCGTGACCGGAGCCGGCATGACCGCTGTGCATCAGGAGCGGTTGTACCTGGTGGGAACAGCAAAACTTTTGCAGGAACACCAAATAGAAATCCCCCCGACCCTTAAAAGCTGGAGCGATCAAAAACGTTCCGAAGCCAATACGGTGATCTTTTTTGCAGATGACCAAGAAACCCTGGCCGCTGTTGCCATAGCCGATTCGGTAAAAGCCTCGTCCAAAGAAGCCGTTGAGCAATTAAAGGCCCTGGGCATTGATGTGTACATGTTTTCCGGCGACAACGAGCAAACCGCGGCGGCCGTGGCTGCACAGGTAGGCATCCGTCAATTTAAGGCAGAAGCCTTGCCGCAGGATAAGTTTGATTTTGTGAAAAGCCTGCAACAGCAGGGCAAAACGGTTGCCATGGTGGGCGATGGCATCAACGACAGCCAGGCCCTGGCCCAGGCCGATGTGAGCATTGCCATGGGCAAGGGCAGCGATATTGCCATGGACGTGGCCAAAATGACGCTGATCACCTCCGATCTTTTGCGCATTCCTGCTGCCTTGAAGCTTTCCAGAAAAACCGTCCAAACCATTAAACAAAACCTTTTCTGGGCCTTTATTTATAATTTGATCGGTATTCCGGTTGCTGCCGGGCTGCTGTATCCCTTTACCGGCTTTTTACTCAACCCCATGATTGCTGGCGCTGCCATGGCTTTGAGTTCGGTTTCGGTGGTAGCCAATAGCCTGCGCCTGAAAATGGCCAGGCTGTAACCCGTGCTCTTCGTTAACATTTGCTTTCGAAAAGAACCACTGCCAAAATTTATTTAAAGAGATGAGAAGCGCTAATTTTGCCCTGTCGATGAAAAAACTGTTTGTCATCATTTTGCTGCTGGTGTACGGAGCTTCCTCTTCGGGGATGACCCTGCACTTTCATTATTGCTGTGGCAAACTGGACACGATCGACCTTTCTCCGGTAAAGCATAAGGGCTGTGGCATGAACCCCAAGCCTGGGAAAAAGGCCTGTTGCGACAATAAAGAGGTAACCCTTAATATCAAGTCGGAGCAAAGCCTTGTAAAACACATCTACCCGTCTTTCCAGGTTTTGGCCATAAAACCTACCCTGCCCGAATTCCTTGTTTCCAGCCCGGTTAAAGCCAAAGGGTTACTGCCCCAACTTTTTGCACCTCCTCCCCTGCAGGAAGACCGCACTATTTTGTTTTGCGTATACAGGATTTGATTGTTGCATGACTTGCTTGCCTTAACGACAAATAAGATTTCATGTTCTTAACAATCAAACAATACTATTATGCGTATAAAATACCTAAGCATTGTGCTGCTGGGCCTATTGAGCTTTCTGGCAGTAAATGCACAATCTAATTCCACCGATACTACTGTTTCGTTCAAAGTAAACGGCACCTGCGGACAGTGCAAGCAGCGTATTCAAAAAGCACTGAAAATAAAAGGCGTGCAATCGGCCACCTGGGATGTAGCCACCCAGATGCTGACCGCTACCTACACTCCTTCTGTTATTTCTTTAGACAAACTTCACGAAATTGTTGCCGGAGTGGGTCACGATACGGAAAAGAAGAAAGCCAGCGATAAGGTGTACAAAGCCTTACCAGACTGCTGCCTTTACCGGGACGCCACCCACGGACACGACATGGAAGAAGAGGATACCCCGCTTAATGAAAACCAGATCAGAGGAATTGTGGTGGAGAACCAAAATGGAAAGGTCAATCCGCTGGCCGGGGCCACCATTTCCTGGCTGGGCGCCAGGGAAACCACGGTTACCAACCCACACGGTGAGTTTTCATTGAATAAAAAAGAAGGCGCGGATCAATTGGTCATCAGTTATACCGGCTTTAAAACCGACACGGTTTCCATTCATGGCCTGCAGGATGTGGAGATTAGCCTGAGTCGTAAAGAAGACCTGTCAAACATTGTGGTTACCGCACGGCAACGCACCAATTATATCGACAGCTACAATCCTTTCCGCACCGCCATCATGACCAAAAAAGAATTGCTGAAAGCCGCCTGCTGCACCCTGAGCGAAAGCTTTGAAACCAACCCGTCTGTTGACGTTTCTTACAGCGATGCGGCCACCGGCTCCAAGCAAATTCAATTATTGGGTCTGTCGGGTGTGTACACGCAGCTGACCGTGGAAAACCTGCCCGGTCCCCGCGGCATTGCCACGCCGCTGGGTTTGAACAGCATTG
Organism: Bacteroidota bacterium; assembly: GCA_023392575.1. Taxonomy (GTDB): domain Bacteria; phylum Bacteroidota; class Bacteroidia; order Chitinophagales; family Chitinophagaceae; genus Flavisolibacter. The sequence goes on from JAEVYV010000276.1 coordinate 2,526, forward strand.
CCGGGCCCTGGGTTGAATCCATTCAACTGATCAAAGGTGCCGGATCGGTAGTGAACGGTTTTGAAAGCATTGCCGGCCAGATCAATGTGGAACTCAGAAAACCCCGGACCAGCGAAAAACTCTACCTCAATGGTTATGTAAACAACATGGGCAGAACGGACGTAAACCTGAACTGGTCGCACAAGCTCAACGACAAATGGTCCACGGGCCTGCTGCTGCATGACGATTTTCTTTACAGCAAACAGGATGTCAACAAGGACGGTTTCCGCGACCTGCCCACCGGCAACCAGTTCAGTGGCGTACACCGCTGGCAATACCTGGGCGATAATGGGTTGATGTCGGAGTTTGGCGTAAAGGCGTTGATTGATGACAAAACCGGCGGCGAAGTGGATTACAACGCATCGACCGACAAGTTTTCTACCTCAAAATATGGTTTGGGCATCAATACAAAACGATACGAGGCATTTGGCAAGATTGGTTACGTGTTTCCGGAACAAATGCACAAAAGCATCGGCTTGCAGCTATCGGCCTTCGATCATAACCAGGATGCCTATTTTGGCCTGACGAAATACGATGCCCGGCAAAAGAATTTTTATTCCAACTTGATCTACCAATCGCAAATAAACAGCGAAGCGCATAAATTCAAAACCGGCTTGAGCTTTCAATATGATCAGTACCGCGAACAATTGAATGCAACCCATTACAACCGCACCGAAGCCGTACCCGGTGCCTTTGCCGAGTATACTTTTTCGCCAAGCGGCAAACTCGATGTGGTGGCCGGTATCCGTGCCGACCGCAATAACATATACGGCTGGTTTGCCACCCCACGGTTAAACGTTCGCTATGCTCCCTTCCACAATACCACCATCCGGTTGAGTGCCGGAAGGGGCCAGAGAACGGCTAATATTTTTGCCGAGAACATCGGCGTATTGGTCAGCTCAAGAGAGATCAGCATTTTGAACGCCGAAGCCGGAAAAGCTTATGGCCTGGATGCGGAAGTAGCCTGGAACAAGGGCATCAGCGTGGATCAAAAATTCACGCTGTTTGACAGGGAGGCTTCGTTTGGAATGGATTTTTACCGCAATGATTTTACCAACCAGGTGGTGATGGATCTGGAAGACGTACGGAAGGTTCGGTTCTACAACCTCCAGGGAAAATCCTACTCCAACAGCTTTCAGACGGAGCTGAACTTTATGCCGGTAAAAAAGTTTGAGGTGCGCCTGGCCTACCGCTACTTTGATGTAAAATCAAATTACGGCAGCGAAGTGTTGCAAAAGCCGTTTACAGCCAAGCACAGAGGATTTGCCAACCTGGCCTATGACCTGGCAGGATGGAAATTGGATTACACGATCAATTTCATTGAAAGCAAACGCATTCCCTCAACGGCTGCAAACCCTGTAGAATACCAATTAGGCACGACATCGCCTTCGTATGTGACCATGAATGCCCAGATCAGCAAGTCCCTGGGTAAGAAGAAGTTGTTTGACTTTTATATCGGCGGAGAAAACCTGACCGATTACTTCCAGGATCATGCAATCATTTCTTCCCATCATCCGTTTGGGAATTATTTTGACGCCTCCATGATCTGGGGCCCCGTCAGCGGAAGATTGATCTATACCGGATTCAGGTATACTATAAAATAATCGCTCCTCCTAAAAGCATCAGCCCTGCAGACTATACACCTGCAGGGCTTTTTTATATCACCTGGTATTGTAATTGCACGTCACCGTGACTGGAAGCTTTCGGAAAAGGCAAGATGATGTAACAAATTTTAAAAATGGTGTAACAGCCACCCCATGAAGCCGAGCTAGCTTTGCTGGAATAAAACAAGAATTATGAAAACATATCAGTTCAAGACGAATATTAATTGCAGCGGTTGTGTGGCACAAATCACGCCTTATTTGGACGCCAACAACGAAATCAAAAGCTGGAAGGTTGAAACCCTGAAGCCGGAAAAAATCCTTACCGTTGAAACCGATCATCTTTCCGAGGAAATGATTGAAACCATTGTAAAGAACGCCGGCTTTAAAGCAGAACGGCTGAATAGTTGAGGAAAGAGAAAACGCCATCCCAATGATCCGGATGGCGTTTTCTCTTTCAAACCACAAAAGAAAGCGCCATGAAAAAGTTGTTTTTGGTAGCCGGGTTATTGTATCATCTTATTGCTGCTGCACAGCACGAACACCACCAACCGCCCAAAGACACTACCCAACACCCCGTGTCCATACCCGCAACGGAAGATACGATGCCGCAACCACAGCATGGCATGCAGCCGGACCACGGGAATATGAAAGACCACGAGCATCACCAAATGAATATGTCGCATGCATTTTCCCAAAGTCTCCCCATGAACCGAAACGGTTCGGGAACAGGATGGCTGCCGGATAATTCACCCATGTATGGGTATATGTTTCATAGCCCTAAATGGATGTACATGCTGCACGGAAATCTTTTCTTGCGCTACAACAAGCAGGATCTTTTGAACAAAGGCAGCAGGGGCGGCGAAAAGTTTGATGCACCCGACTGGATCATGTTTATGGGCCAAAGGCCGGTTGGGCAAAAAGGCTTGCTCCGTTTTAGCAGCATGCTCTCGCTGGACCCGCTGATAGCGGGTGGATCGGGATATCCCCTGTTGTTTCAAACCGGCGAAAGCTATAAGGGCCGTCCGCTCATTGACCGCCAGCATCCGCACGATCTGGTCAGTGAATTGTCTGTGGGCTACACCCATCGGTTATCACCCAAAACCGACGTATTTATCTACCTGGGCTATCCCGGCGAACCGGCCCTGGGCCCGGTGGCTTTTATGCACCGGCCTTCGGCCCTCAACAACCCCGATGCCCCTTGTCACACCACTGGGTGGATGCCACACACATTGATTTTGGTGTGGCCACGCTGGGGCTTCGCTACGGCAACTGGAAACTGGAAGGCTCCTCGTTTACCGGCAGAGAACCCGATGAAGACCGGTATAATTTTGACAAACCAAGGTTTGATTCCTGGAGCGGCAGATTATCCTTTAACCCGTCGGCCAAATGGGCCCTGCAGGCATCGCACGCCTTTATCAAGGAACCCGAAGAACTGCATCCCGGCGAAGATGTGCACCGCACCACAGCCTCGGCAACCTTCAGTACCCGCGGGTTCGGTTATCATTTTATAAACCTCACCGCACTGTGGGGCATGAACAAAACAAAAGACCACGATGCCGAACACGCAGCCCTTTTGGAAGGTTCTTTTGTTCAGAAAAAACTAAGCTTGTATGGACGTTACGAATGGGTGCAAAAATCGGTAGCGGAATTAAACCTGGATGAACGGATTTACGGCCACGGCGCCATTTTTCCAGTGCATGCCTTTACTGTGGGCATGGGCTATGACCTTTTTCAGCTTGGGCAAACACGAATAGCCGCCGGCACACAACTTAGTTTTTATAATCCCGATGCCAAACTGAGTTCTTTATACGGACAAAACCCCTTGGCAGGACAGGTATACCTGCGCATTTATCCGCAGGCCATGGGAAGAAGGGAAGGGCCGTTTTTTCTTCCGTATTAAAAGGGATGAACTTATAAG
>JAEVYV010000317.1 GCA_023392575.1 Bacteroidota bacterium
GCTTTGAAGGCCCCGGCATTAAAGTTGTCACCGGAAGCATAACCGCCTACGGTCGCTACAGGATCGGGAATGGTGCGTACACGGAACTGGGAAACACCGGCTACTTTGCCATCCACGTTAACGGTAATTTTGCAGTCATCGGTTACACTGTTTACGTGAACAATATATTTACCGGCGCCCACTTTGGTAATGGAACCACCACCGCCGCTGATAGAAGGCTGAACCTTGTCGTCGCCCCCACCACTGGCTGCAATGGTTACCGGGTTGTCTACCCCGATGTAGAGCACGTTCATTTTGTCCAGTGCAATTGATGCATTGGCCTGACCTACGGTGTACTCAACCGTTTTGTTCACAGTTTGCATATTACCATCCTGATCTTTAAAACGAATAACTACTGGTACTGAGTGTTTGCCCAGTCCGCCGCCGGCAACTTTTAACGTAGCCTGCCCTTCCGAACCAATGGGAACACCCTGACCATTGATGGTGATTTCTGGTGCGGCAGCCCGGCTAAAAGCACCGACACCGGCAGAAATCTCAATCTCCTGGCCCGGCATAATGTAGTTGGAGCTTTGTCCCACAATAGCAGCAAAAGCATCGTAGCGAACAACCACCTTACCCACCTGCTCGTGAAAAAGGGCTACCGTACGGTTTTCCGCTGTTTTCACATCGTTTTGGAATTTACTCAACATGGTAATGGCAGCCATAGTGGGCACCATGTGGAAATAAGCATCTTCCCATGTTTTATTGCCTTGCTTTGAAGAAGGAATGGTCAGATCAACCTGCTTCAAAAAGGTTGCAATGTCGTCTTTTAAAGCCGGGTTAGCCGATGAAGCACCCAGCGCAATCATGTCCTGCTTAAATTTGCTAAGTTTGTTGTAAAGGTCTTTTCCCTTACCTTCTTTAATCATCAGGTTGGTAGCAATGTCCTGGTTGTCTTCTTTAAATGTCGAATCGCCCTTGCGTACCGGATCAAAGTCCGCATTTTTCATGATCTGCTTCTTCAGCTCGTCAATGTAGTTATACATCCCTTTGGTGATGTTGACGGCCTCTTGCGCTTTGGGCATCCACAAGGCAGCTTTTTCCCTTGTTTCATTTTCGGTCATCTTATCGCCCAGGGATTTCATAATGGTTTCCGTGGACTCATTAATCGTTTTATTAGTTGACGTAAGACTACGATCTACGGTTTTAAAGGCATTCAGAATCTCAGCCGATACGTTTAGTGCTAACAGGGCTGTTAACACCAGGTACATCAGGTTGATCATCTTTTGCCGTGGCTCTGCAGGTAGTGCCATATAGGTTCAATTATTTAGTCGCTTTTAGAAATGGTTTTTCGGTTGGTTTATCATAAACGTGCTGGCAGTTTTATTATTATCTGCCCTGCATGGCACTCAGCATATTGCCATAGATATTGTTTAGGCGGCCTAAATTATTGCCCAGGTTGGAAATTTGCTCCTGTACTTTTTTAGCATCGTCGGCGGTACCCATCATGGCATTGGAGGCTTCTGTCAACCGGCCGTAAAACTGGTTCAAGGCTTTCAAATGATTGTTGCTTTCAGCCAGTTCCAGTTCATAAATGGTGTTTAAAGAAGCCAGGTTCTTGGTCAATACCTGAATTTGGTCGTGGAAGATTTTTGCACTGTCGGAGGCTGCATTAAAAGCACCGACCGAATTAGCCGCATTTACATAAGCATCTTTCACTGTAGCCAGGGCTTGGGTTACTTCCTTGGTTTTTTGAGTATAGTCACCGGTAGCAGCTACCACATCGGTAATATCATTCATATTGCTGATGGTGGTGTTTAGTTTTTTAAAGCCTTCGCCCAAACGGTTCAGGTTTGCCGGTGTAATATCAGCAGCTAACATAGCTTTATCCAAAGAGCCCAGCACATCGCCAGGGGCTGCAGCCTTGGCTTTTGCACCATGGCCATCATCCACAGCAGGATAACGCAAATACAAAATACCATATACCAGGAACACCAATGCTTCGGTGGTCAAACCTATTTTTAACCAGATGTCCGCATCCGGTGCGTGAAGGATCTTTCTTAAGGCGCCCCAGATTACGATTGCGGCGGCGATGGATACGAATACGTCAACAATTTTACTTACTTTAGGAGGAATAGCTGCTGCCATAAATATTAGATTTTAAATGGTTGGTTATAAAGATTTTGGTTCAGATGAGATAAGATTGAAAGAGGTCGCAAACAACCCCAATCATTATTTGTTTTGGAATTATTTGCGACGACCAGACTGCGCCGGTAAATCAATTACCGTACGGAAGCCGATATAAGATTTTGTTGAATCCTGGTACTCGTAGGTCCGGGTGCCGGTTTGCAGGTAATAGCCTACATCTTTCCAGCTTCCGCCACGAATAACCTTACGCTTCATTTTGGGAGGATCAGTGTCTTTGGCATTCCAGCGCACATCAGGGTTCATGTCGTGTTGGAACGTATAAGAACCTTCATAGTAAATAGATGAGGTCCACTCGGCCACGTTTCCAGCCATGCAATACAGGCCAAAATCGTTGGGCCAGTAGGCATCGGCACGAACGGTATAAAAACCACCATCTTCAGGATAGTTGCCGCGGCCGGGCTTAAAGTTGGCCAGGAGGCAGCCTTTTTTGTTTCTTAAATAATAATTACCCCAGGGGAACATGGATTGGGAGCGGCCGCCACGGGCAGCATATTCCCATTGAGCTTCTGTGGGCAGACGAAAATCCGACTCCTGGGCTCTTTTCTTGGAGTCCAGCCATGAGTTCAAATACTGCGTTCTCCACTCACAAAAAGCCGTGGCCTGCTTCCAGCTTACCCCAACCACCGGATAGTTACCAAAAGCGGGGTGAGAGAAATAGCGTTTGGTCATGGGCTCATTATAAGAATAAGAGAAGTCGCGGATCCACACCAGGGTATCGGGATAGATCTTTTCGTCTCTTTTTACAATAAAGGCCGAACGGGGCTTATTGGCATTTTCTCTTTTAGCGGCTTCTTTCAGATCAAAGGTTTCTGAATGATAGATCAGCTTGGAGGCGTCAATTTCTTTTTTCCCAAAAATGCGGTCCTCGGGAGCCAGGATCAAATCGGCCATTTGCTCCGTAACTTTGGGATCGTTCCATTTTACGGTTTTCATTTTGGCCCAGTCAACCTGCTCGTTGCCGTCGCCATCGGTTTTTACATAGCCCAGTTTCTTGGCCGCAATGGAGTCCCGAACCCACCATACAAACTGGCGGTATTCATTATTAGTGATCTCGGTGGCGTCCATCCAAAAGCCACTAATGGAAACGGAGCGGTTGCGGGCACTAAAAGCATAAGCAGGGTCTTCATCGCTGGGCCCCATATGAAAGGTACCTTGCGGAATATAGACCATACCCGGAGGCTTGGGCAGAATGTACTTACTACCAGGTGCGATTCCATGCAACTGGCCGTCATTTGGTAATGCGCTGCCTTTGTCTTTTTTCCCGATGATTCCGCAACCCGATAGTAGAATAACCGTTAGGGCGGATAAAGTGTAGTAATGGTTTTTCATTTTCATACTCGAGGGTATTGGGCAAAAATAACGTTTTGAGATCAACGATAACGCAAGGTTAAAATTTATTTTTCTCATTTCCAAGTAGCCAAAAAGTTTTTAGGCGTATCATCAAAAACGGCGCTTTAACCTGAATATTGTATGACACTTTAAAATTTATTTCACTATAGTAAGCTTCGCAAATCCTGTATGGAATTTACCGGGTAACGGCAGACGTAGTTTTTACATAAATAGATGAGGATTTCATCATTTTGCGCCTTGTCGGCCAGAAGAGGATAGTTGCTGATCGGCTTTTCAGAAGCCATCACTAGTTTATGGGAAATATTCATCCCAAGAACATCTACCAGGTAGTTTTCCCATTTTTTGCCCACCAGGGCTATTTCGTTTGTCCCCTTGATCATTTCAAACAGCAGACAGAGCCATACACCAAAAGAAGTGGGGTATTGAATGACCACCTCCCCGATTGCCCGAAGCATGTCTTCGGCCCGTACCCGCCACTCCCGCCGGTCATAAACAAGGGAAAGCCTGTAAAGGTTGTAGGCCATAACCGCGTTGCCCGAAGGCGTGGCCCCGTCGTACACTTCTTTTTTTCGTAAAAGCATATCGGTTTGCTGACGGCCCGTGTAGAAAAAGAAGGGCGACTGATCGTCGGAAAAATTTTCCAAAACCAGCCCGGTGAGCTCGGCGGCCTGTTGAAACCAATGGAAACTGGCCGTAACCTGGGCCAATTCAATGAGGGCCGCAATCAAATGGGCGTAGTCATCCAAAAAGGCCGGGTATTTTGCCGTGCCGTTTTTCCAGGTGTGGTGCCAGCTTCCGTCGGCCGCTTTAAAGTTTTGCAGAAGAAACTGCATGTTTTTCTCTGCCAGGCTGCGGTAGTGCACATTGCCGGTGGCGGCATAGGCCTTGCAACAGGCCTCGTTCATCAAAGCATTCCAGCCCAAAAGAACTTTGTCGTCCAAAAGCGGCCGCACCCTTTTTTCCCGGTGCCGCAAAAGTTTTTGCTTGCTGCTTTTGATTGCTTTTTTTACGGTTTCCGGATCTATGTTTTTTTCTTTGGCAAACTCCGGCAGCGGCAATTCTATCCAGGGAATGTTTTTGCCCTCCCAGTTTCCCTTGGCAGAAATGTCAAAATAGCTGCAGAATAAATCGGCCTCGTTTTGAAGAACCGCTTTTACTTCCTCGTAGTCCCACACATAATATTTCCCTTCTTCCCCTTCGCTGTCTGCATCCAGGGCACTGTAAAACCCTCCGGCTTCGTGCCACAGCTCTCTTTCCACAAAGGCCAGCGTTTCTTCAATCACTTCTTTATATGCCGGGCTAGCGGTGGCCACGTACGCTTCGGACAGTGTTGTTATCAGCAGGGCATTGTCGTAAAGCATTTTTTCAAAATGCGGCACCAGCCACTCCGTGTCCGTGGAGTAACGGGCAAAACCTCCGCCCACATGATCGTAAATACCTCCCTGAATCATTTTGTCCAGGCTAACCAAAGCCTGTTGCAAGGCCTCTTTGTTTTTGTAGATATGCGACCAGGCCAATAAAAAATTAAGGGTAAAGGTTTGCGGAAATTTGGGCGGCCGGCCAAAACCACCCCATTCCCGGTCGGCGCTTTTCATTATGTTCTGATAGGCCTCTGTCATTTTCTTTTCATCGAAAACCGTTTCTGCGCCGGCAGACAGGTTGATGCCAAAGGCATTAGAGGCCTTGAGGTGTTCGGTAAGGTTGTGCGCCTGCTGTTCTATCTCCTCCTTTCTTTGCTCGTACGCTTCGGAAACCGAAAGCAAAACCTCCGTCCACGAAGGCCGGTTAAAGGCCCTCTGGGGCGGGAAATAGGTGCCGCCGTAAAACGGCTTTCTGTCGGGGGTTAAAAAAACATGCAAGGGCCAGCCGCCGCTGCCGCTAATGGCCTGCACGGCGTCCATATATATATGGTCCACATCGGGTCGCTCTTCCCGATCGACCTTGATATTGATAAAATGCTGGTTCATCAGAGCGGCCACTTCTTCGTTTTCAAAACTTTCCCGCTCCATTACGTGACACCAGTGACAAGCCGCGTATCCAATACTGACCAGCACGGGTTTGTTTTGCGCTTTAGCAAGAGCAAAAGCTTCGTCACTCCAGGGAAACCAGTCCACCGGATTGTGGGCATGCTGCAATAAATAAGGGCTTGATTCCTGTGCCAGGCGATTGGTGAAAGAATGCATGGAACAAAGTTATAGCAAACGCTGTCCGGGAAGCCATCATGAAACGTAAGACGGCAGACTTGAAACACAATCAACCGCTTTCTCTTCTGTCAACTACCATCAGCCACCTTGATAACCGTTCGTATTAAACAAGTTGATACCCCGGAGGCCCTCGGCCGCAACAAAAAAGCACCCGGTAATTGGGTGCTTTTCCTTATTGTATCAGAAAGTTTATTTCTTTTTTGCCTCGCCGGCCAGGAATTTTTCCAGGGCGGCCACCATGGAAGGAGCCTGGGGTTCCGGGGCCTTAATGCCCAGTTTTAAGCCAGCCTCTTCAATAGCCTTGGAGGTATTGTTCCCAAAAGCGCCGATAACGGTTCCGTTTTGTTTGTACTTGGGCACGTTATCAAAAAGGCTTTTGACACCGCTGGGGGTAAAAAAGCAAATGACATCGTACGCGTTTTTTGTCAGGATGTCCTTTACATCACAGCTCGCTGTACGGTACATAAAGGCCAGGGAAAAATCGCAATTGTTGGCCTTCAGCCAGCCCGAAATTTCGCTGTCCTGCTGATTTTCGGAACAAACATATAGGAACTTTTCGTTGTTCTTATGCTTGTTGATCACATCAAACAGGCTTTTGTTGGTACCATCGGCTCCGTAAAAAACCTTGCGCTTGCGGTAAAGAATAAATTTTTGCAGGTACAGGGCCACCGCTTCCGTGATGCAGAAGTATTTTGTATCCTGCGACACACTGACCTTCATTTCTTCGCACACGCGGAAAAAATGGTCAATGGCGTTACGGCTGGTAAAGATTACCGCCGTATGCGTTTGAATATCAATTTTTTGTTTCCGGAATTCTTTGGCAGGAATGGCTTCCAGCTTGATGAAGGGATGGAAGTCCAGTTCGATATCGTACTTTCTACCCAGCTCAAAGTACGGCGATTTCTCGCTTTCGGGCCTCGGCTGTGTAATCAGTACTTTTTTCATATTCTTTGCCAATGTATCGGCTTTAACCCCGTTTTTTACCATAGTGCGGTTCGGCTATCGTTGCGCAAATTTAAGATGTTTATTTTAAATATGTAAGCAACAGTTTGTTAATCAACAGCAAAGGAGCAATTTCGAAAGCGCAGAGGTAAAGCAAAAAATGAAAAAATCCAATGCGTATTTGCTTGTGAATAGATATATAGGACAAGAAATAACGGTAGGTTAATAAGACCAGGATGAGGCCGATGCCCACTGTAGTAGCCACCTGATCAACCACGCCGTTACTAAAGCCCAGCATCACCAGAAAAGGCAGCAGGGCTATGCCCATGATTTTGTTGGTTGCAAACACAATAAAAATATATGATTCCGTGGCATCGGTCACCTGCAGGGCCCATCCCACAAATTTCAAAACAAGATATTTTGTGCCGTAAATGGCCAGCAACCCCAGCACACAGTACAAAAAAAGAAGCCAAAAATGATACTGAGCGCCCCAACCCCACTCCTGAAACAACAGGGCAAGGAACATTCCGATACTGAGCAGAAAAAACAGGTTCAAAAGCAGGGAGGGAAGCGGGCTTTGAGCCAACTGCTCCCGGATTTGTTTTTGTCGCACCGTGGTGCGGAGAAATATTTTAAGCAGGTCTTGAATGTAGCGGTGAAAACTGTTTTTGATGACGGCAAAAAAGATGAGCAAGCCAACAAGGGAGTAAAAAATGGCTTCCTTCCCCTCCCATTGGCGAACGCTGATGGTGTAACGGCCGGGGTTGGTAAAGCTGTAATAGGGATGCCCGGTATAGCGGAAGGAATCGGTCAGCCAAAAGTTTTGCGGCGCCACAACAATGGTATCCCGCCTGGTGTTGGGCAAGGTTGTGTCTGCCTGGGAGGCAACAGGTTTTGAAAGCTGGGCAGGTGGACCGGGTGCCTGGCTTTTTTTCACCGTATCAACAACCCGCAACGAATCGGCGGCCGTTTGCGCCGTTGTTGCCTGCCCGCATAAAACCACCCAAATAAAGACCAGGTATTTTTTCATTTGCTGCAAAAATATTCTCCGTTTCGGGTAATCAGAAATAACTGGCAAAACCCAAATGCAGTCTGGATTGCCGGAGGTTGAATTCCGTATCGTTTCGCCTGCCCAGGGCCCAGGCCAGATTGATAATGCCGGCCTTTGTTTCAAAAGAAAGGCCCAGACCAGTGCCCAGGTAAGTATGGTTGGGATTGGCTTCCTGTTGATGCTTTCCGTAGCCGCCATCTAAAAAGGCAAAAAAAGCCGAATTAAGCCCAATCAGGTAGCGGTACTCCAAAGTACCCACAGCGTATTGCGATACAAACTGGCTTTCCTCATCAAAACCCCGAAGCAGTTTATAGCCGCCGATCTGAAACAACTCGTTCCGAAAATAATTGGGGCTTTGGTAAATACCGGCTTGCAGTCCCAGTTTAACCGTGCTTTGTCGCCCCAGGGGAAAAAACCGCGCCGCGGAGGTGGTGACCCGAAATTGATACGCCTTTAGCTTGACAGTATCGTAGAGCTGCCCAAACTTAAAAGAAGGATCGGAGGGGTCTTTCAGCTCCAGCACCTGCTGGTTTTTTTTCAGGTTTTTAGTTCCGGCCGCTGCCGTGATCACCCATTCGCTTCCTTTCTTGGGATTCAAGCGGTAATCAGTGTTGTTGTCATTGAAAGAAACACCCAGATTGACTGAACTAACATCGGCCTCCTGCGGCAACTGCCTGGTTTGAAGTACCCGGGCGGTATTTACCCCGTTGACAATGGTTTGCCGGCGCTGCAAAAACAAAGAACCTGTTTTTCGTTCGCTCATGCGATAGAAGGTTCCCAAATTCATATTTACATTGAGAAAAGTGCTGTCCCGTTTATACATATCCAGCGAAAAATTCAATCCAAACGGCGACTTGAATAGATAGGGCTGTTCAAAAAGCAGGTTCAAGCGTGGTGAACTTTGCTGCAACTGCTGCCACAACAGGCCAATGGTTTCGCCTCCGCCCAGGGCATTGCGCAACAAAATATTGGCGTCTACCGTGAGCTGCAGTTTTTTTGCTGCCCCGGCCGTGCTGTTAGGCAAAAAGCCGATCAGCGCATTGATCTGGCTGCTTCTTTTAGGTTTTAAATAAAGATTGAGCACCGAGCCGGTTCCCAGCAGGTCCAGGTTGGAGGGTCGCTCTTCCTGCAAAAAACTAAGTTCCCGCAACTTTTTTGATATCCCATTCAGCTTTTTCTTATTATAAGGGCTTCCGAGATCAATATCCAAGTAGCGCTGCAAATACGCATTACTCAGTTTCACCTCGCCAATAATCCGGATGCTATCGATTTTATACAAGGGTCCTTTCTCAATCTTTAAAAAAGCAGCCAGTTTTTCCTTATCCAGCTCAATGCTGTCCAGAAACACTTTTCCAAAGGGGTGACCATTTTCCTCCAAATGATCCAGTATCCTTCGCTGCCAGGCCTGCAGCGTGGGAAAATCCACGGTGGCGCCGGGGAGTTTTTCGTTCCAGTGAATCGCCGCCAGCAGGGCGGCATGCCGGGGGTCGGTACGAATCTTTGCCCATTTGTACTGCTCTCCCAAAAACAGGTAGACTTTTGCCTGCGCTGAATCCAGTTGCAGACTGTCCACCGAAGCGGTGATATAGCCCTTGTTTTGCAAAAGGGAGGGGAGCCCGGCAAGATAAAGGGCGGCCTCGCTGCGGCCGGGGAAAACTGTTTGCACCCCGGTTTTTTGCTGCAACAGCAACGAATCTTCGCCCAGGTACTGCACGCGGTAGGATTGGGCAAAACTACTCCATTGTGTTAAAAGAAAAAATACAGAAAACAGTTGTTTTAGTTTTGCCATTGGATAAAGAGATGGTCGTTGACTGATGACGGGTGACAGTGGTTTTTGATTTATACTGTTTCACCTTCCTTCATCTTACTTAAAGAAAGAGGTGATTTATAAGAAACAATCATCTCCGCCAACTATTATCAAACATCTATGTTTCTTTAACAAACGCCGAAAAGATAACAAAATTGGCAGGAATTTATTTACATATCCCTTTTTGCAAACAGGCCTGCGCCTACTGCAATTTTCATTTTACCACGTCGCTGCGCTACAAAGATGATTTTGTTCAGGCACTGGGCAAGGAAATAGCGCTTGAAAAAGATTACCTGGGTGGCCAAGCCGTTGAAACCGTTTATTTCGGCGGCGGCACGCCGAGTTTATTGTCCATTGAGGATTGCCAATTGTTGATGGATCGGATCCGGCAAAATTTTCCGGTAGCTTCGAATGCCGAAATTACGCTGGAAGCCAATCCCGATGATATTACCAAAGAAAAGCTCCGGGGCTGGAAAGAGGCCGGCATCAACCGGTTGAGCATGGGTGTGCAATCGTTTTTTGAGGAAGAATTAAAATGGATGAACCGGGCCCACAATGCACATCAGGCCCTCAACGGTTTGCGGTTGGCGCTAAGCGAGTTTGATAATATTACCATGGATCTTATTTATGGCTCGCCCCTGTTGACCGATGAGATGTGGAAGCAAAATGTGGAGACGGCTACGGGCCTGGGCATTCCGCACCTTTCCTGCTATGCCCTGACGGTTGAAGAAAAAACGCCTTTGTTTCAATTGATCCAAAGGCACCAAACAAAAAATGTAGATGAAGAGAAACAGGCCAGGCAGTTTTTATTGCTGATGCAGTGGCTGAAAGAAAAAGGTTATGAGCATTACGAAGTTTCAAATTTTGCAAAGCAGGGCTGGCGAAGCCGCCACAACTCTTCGTACTGGAAGGGTGAAAAATATTTAGGACTGGGCCCTTCGGCGCATTCGTACAATGGCGTGGAACGAAGATGGAATGTGGCCAACAACAATGTTTATATAAAAAGCATCAACGAAGGCTTGTCCAAAAGAGAAAGCGAAATTCTTTCTTCTAAAGAAAGATTGAATGAAAGCATCATGATCTCCCTGCGCACCAGGGAAGGACTGGATTTAAAAAGAATGGCCGGGGAGTTTGGCCTGACTGAAAGCAGAAG